>BEHT01000047.1 GCA_002898575.1 bacterium HR17 | reverse complement strand
CCGCAAGGACACATGTCCCGTCGCCAAGCCGCGAACGACGATGGTTGCCGACTGCAAACCTGTGTTGCCTGAAATCGCTTGGATGACGGGCATAAAGGAAGCCAGCAAAATCACGCTGCCGAGGGTTTTGTCAAACCTGTGAATGACGAAGCCAGCAATCAGTTCAATCACCACAGTGGCGAGGAGCCAAGGCAGCCTGAGTTTTGCGATCTCGGCAGGGGTTTTGCGTTCCAACTCCGCAGCGTCGGAACCGACAATGCGAAAGTAATCTTCCGTCAACTCCTCCTGCAAGACATCCATCACATCGTCAACGGTGATGACGCCGATGAGGCGGTAATTATGGTCAACGACTGGCAGTGCCAGAAGGTCGTAGCGGGCGAAAATGTGAGCGACTTCTTCTTGATCTTGTTCAGGGAAGACGAAAATGACACCGTGCGTCATGATGTCACGAACCAGTGCGTCAGGCGGCGAGGTTAACAACTTGCGCAGGTTCAAGACGCCTTTGAGAATGCCCTGTTCGTCCACGACATAGACATAGAAGATGCTCTCGGCATCGGCTCGTTCGCGAAGCACTTCAAGGACTTGGGCGACGGTCATGTCTTCCTGCACGGCGACGAAATCAGGCGACATGATGCCGCCAGCGGTGTCAGGGGGGTAGCGCAACAGTTCACGCACTTCTTGAGCCTCTTCGGGTTCCATCAGTTGCAGGACTTGTTCGCGCCGTTCAGGTTCAAGGATGCCCATGATGTCAGCGCTTTCATCAGGGGGCAAAGTTTTCAACAAATCGGACAACCGTTCGGGTTCGGTCGTCTGCACCAAATGGCGCTCTGTCGCTTCGTCGGCTTCGTCCAAGACTTCGGCGGCAGATTCCACATCCAGCAACCGAAACACTTGCTCCTTTTCGCTGTCGTGCAGAAAGCGCAGCGCCAAAGCGATGTCGGCAGGGTGAAACTGCTCTAAAAACTGCCGCAACCCTTCCGTTTGCTTGGACGCGAGGAAGCGACGGATTTCGTGGACGACTTGCGTCACTTCTTCGCGGGGATGGATGAGTTTGCGTCGCGCCATGAACCGTTCTTTGAGCGATGTGCGCCACTGCTGCAAACGCCGACGGAATTGCATGGGCGGTCACTCCCCCTCGCTGACAGCGCCAAAAGTTTGGCATCAGTTCATCGGAGCGTCATCAGGGCACCTTTTCGGCGACGCCGACGACGGAGACACCGAAGGGCAAACGCCAGCGCAACAGCAATAGGGCTTCCGCTCGCAATAAGGCGATAAGCGCGCGGTTGAGCGGTTCGGGCAACTCAATCAGGGCAGTCGACGCCTCTCTGTCTTGCATCAGCCAGTTTTGAATCTTGCGGAAGACGAAGACGACAGGCAACAACGGGCAAATGGCGAAACTCCAATAGCGCACCTTTAACCCGGCTCGTCGCAATTTGGGCAACAGGTCGCTCGGCAAATAACGCCGCCGGTGGGCTAAAGCGATGTCATGCACGCTCCATAAACTCATAAAGGCTGGGACTGTGAACACCAACAACCCCAAGGGCTTGAGGACGCGCCCGATTTCCCACAGCGCTTGGGCATCGTCGTCCAAATGTTCCAACACATCCAACGCGGCGACCACATCAAAAGTGGCGTCATCAAAAGGCAATCGCTGGGCGTCACCGAGCACCAACGCGGTCACGCCCCGTCGGCGAGCCAGTTGCAAGGCGACGGGTGAAACATCCAAACCGACGACCCAGCCCCAATGACGCAACAGCGAAAAACTGCCCCCTGTCCCGCAGCCTAAATCCAAGATGAGCGGCGGGTTGGACAAGGGACGTCCAAATCGGTGCAATAACGCCCCGACGATAAACCGGCGTCCGACGAACCACCAGTAGTGGTCCTCCAGCGCCGCCATTTTGGCGAGTTCCGCTGCGTTCACAGCGTTGCCCTCCTGTCAAGATGGGCTGCCTCGTGCCAAAGTGTAGCAAAGGGTGCAGCAAGGACGGTGGACAACGATGCGACCGCTCATCGGCATCACCTGCGGCTTGCGGGAAAAGGACGGCAGCGTTGCGCACGAGTTGCAGGACCGTTATGTGCAAGCGATTGTGCAGGGTGGCGGGGTGCCTGTCCTGTTGCCGACCCTTGCGCCCGAAGAGGCGCCAACGGTGGCAGCGCGCTTGGACGGCGTGGTGTTCAGCGGCGGGCGTGACATCCCGCCCGACCTTTACGGCGCCGAGCCGCTCCCCCAGACGGAAACCGATGCGGCGATGCGGCGCCGAGCGGCGTTTGAAATCTGCTTGGCGCGCACGATGGCAGAAATGGGTAAACCCGTTTTGGGCATTTGCCTCGGTTGCCAATTGCTCAATGTCGCCTTTGGCGGAACGCTTTTCCAAGACATCCCGACAGAAGTGGGCACAGATGTGCCGCACAAGTTGGCGCAACCGCCTTGGTTCGCTGAGCATCCCGTCGTCGTGGAGCGCAACTCGTTGCTGGCGCGATGGCTAGGCGCGACAGACATCACCGTCAAAAGCGCCCACCATCAAGCCATCAAGCAACTCGGTCATGGGCTGCGGGTCGTTGCCCGGTGCCCGGATGGCATCGTGGAAGGCATTGAAGCAACGGATGGCAAATACATCGTCGGCGTCCAATGGCATCCCGAAGCCCAACTGGACGCAGACCATGCACGCCGCTTATTCGCTGCGTTCGTGCAGGTCTGTCAAACGGTCCGGAAGCGGTGAGCGAAGAATGACGAAAACGCCGTCATGGGACGAACAAATTGACCAATTGCGCCGCCAGTTGACGGAAGCCGGAGTCATCGTCCTGACAGGCAATTGGGGCGGCAAGGGAGGTCTCGCCCGCTACAAGGGGCGTTGGCTGATCGTGTTGGACCGCAACCTGCCGCCTGCTTTCAAATGGCGGTTGCTCCAATCCGTCGCCGAACAATTGCGCACGGAGGGCGAAGGTAGCGATGACGGAACGCCAACCCGTCCTGCCGATTAGGCGCCTACGGGTGGGCTATTTGTTTGTCGTCGCGATGGCACTGGTGTTTTGTGGGCGGCTGGGGTGGCTGCAAATCGGGCAGGGCGAACAGTGGGACGAAAAAGCCCGCAGCCGCTACCTCCGTGCCATCGTCACCAAAGCCCCGCGCGGCACTATCTTAGACCGTAACGGCAAAGTGTTGGCGACCAACGAACCGTCCTTCAGCATCGCTTTATTGCCCGCCGAGTTTTCTGCCGACGGTGTCAACGCTCAAACCGTTTGTCGGCTCGTCGGCACCACCCCGCAAGAGTTAGAGGCTGCCCTCGCCAAAATCCGCGCCAATAAAGTCCCGCTGTTTGAGCCCGTCCGCTTACGGGTCAACGCCGACATCGCCACGGTCACGCGGGTCATGGAACACAACTTTGCGCTACACGGCATCACCGTGCTGGAAGAACCCCTGCGGGTTTATCCGCACGGGACGCTAGCGGCGCATGTCTTAGGGCATGTCGGCGCGGTGACCGAAGACGAGTTGGCAGAGCGCCCGGATTTGCAACCCTTTGATTGGACAGGCAAGATGGGCGTAGAGCGCGTTTACGACCGCTATTTGCAAGGCGACCACGGACGGGAAGTGCTGGAAGTGGACGCTATGGGGGCGCCTATCCAACGCTTGCGCCGCGAACACGCCCGTGCGGGACAAACACTCGTGCTGACTTTGGACGCGGAATTGCAAGCCGTCGCTGAGCGCGCGTTGCAGGGCAAACGGGGCGCCGTCGTTGCGTTAGACCCCAAAACAGGTGAAGTGCTGGTCATGGCGTCGTCACCGACCTTTGACCCCAATTGGTTCAGCGCTGGCATCAAACCGGAGCGCTGGCGATGGCTGGTGACGCATCGGGCACACCCGCTACAAAATCGCGCCATCGCTACGACGCATCCGCCCGGCTCCACTTTCAAGATCGTCACGGCTGTCGCAGCGCTGCTTTACGGCAAGGTGACGCCCAAAACCCGCATCGCGTGTGGTGGCGGGCGGGTCGTCGGGCGGCGCTTTTTCCGTTGCTGGCGCCGCCACGCCACGCTGGATTTGGAACACGCCATCGGGCAATCGTGCGACAGCTACTTTTACACACTGGGCTTAGCCGTCGGACCCGAACGGTTGGCACATGTGGCGCACCTGATGGGGTTGGGGACGAAGACGGGCATTGATGTGCCCGGCGAGGCAAAAGGTGTCATCCCGACACCTGCCTGGAAGCGCCACCGTTACCACGAACGCTGGTTTGGTGGCGACACCGCCAACATGGCGATCGGGCAAGGTTATGTCGCAGCCACACCGCTGCAAATGGCGTTGGTCGCCTGCGCCGTCGCAAACGACGGGGTCGTGATGCGCCCCCATTTGCTCAAAGAACGGCGCGACGCTGAAGGGCGTTTGATCGCCCGCACCGCTCCCCAAGTCCTGCACCGAATCAACGCACCGCTCTCGTTGTGGGCGACGGTCAAACAGGGCATGCTCGCCGCCGTTTACGGGTCCGGGGGAACGGCAGGGCGCTTGCGGGATTTGCCCCTCCGCGTCGCGGGCAAGACGGGGTCATCCGAACACCGCAAAGGACGCAAAACGCATGCGTGGTTTATCGCCTTTGCTCCTGCCGATGACCCACGCATCGCCCTTTGCGTTATGGTGGAAGAAGCGGGGCATGGCGGGGAAGTCGCCGTGCCCATCGCTAAAGAAGTCCTGCAAGCCTTCGCCCGACGGGTGGCACAATGAAGGCACCGCGACGGCGAATGTGTTCGCCAAAATGCGCGACGCCCAAGCACGGCAAAGAAACCACCGCGACGGAGGTGAGGCTGCGTTGGTGCCCGTTCATCCCGCCGTCGTGCATTTTCCGATCGCCTTGTTGCCGATGGTGTTTGTGCTGGAAACCATCGGTCATTTCGGGCAGCGCAACGAATTGCGCAAAGCAGCGCTGTGGCTGTTGACCATCGGCGTCACCGCAGCGTGGTTCGCCGTTTTAACAGGCTATTTGGCGCAAGAGCACGCGTCACAAACGATACGCGACTCGCGCGGGTTGGAACTGTTGCAGTTACACGCCAAGATGGCTTATGCGGCGGCGGCGCTATGGAGCGGGTTGCTTTTGGGGCGCATTTACTTGGAGCGTCCCGACACGGAGCGGTGGCGCCCTTTGTGGCTGGCGTTCGCCTTCTTGGGCAGCCTCGTCCTCTTTTTCACCGCCTATTTAGGCGGGCGAATGGTTTACGAGTTCGGCGCGGGCGTCGCCCGCTTCCCCGCACCCGTTGACCTTACGCCGCACCGTCCGTGACGGACAAAGGCGTTTTGCCGGGGAGACAAGAGGGCTGCGCCCCCACCCCAAAATGGGCACAAGGTGAAAACGCTATGGTCACTAAACCCATCGCCCTCTGGGGTTTCATGGGCAGCGGGAAAACGAGCGTCGGCAAAACCTTGGCGCAACGGCTCGGTTACGACTTCGTGGATACCGACGAACTGATCGCACGGCGCTGTGGTAAACCCATCCCGCAAATTTTTGCCGAGGACGGCGAAGCCGCTTTCCGCCGCATGGAGGCGCAAGTGCTCGCCGAACTGTTGCAACGCCGCCGCCTCGTCCTCGCGACGGGTGGCGGAATGCCGACCGTCCCCGAAAACTTGGCGTTGCTACGCCTTAACGCCCTCAACTTTTACCTGCGCGTGCCCGTTGAAGTGCTTTACGAACGGCTGGCGACCGCCACCGACCGACCGCTGCTGCAAGGTTTTTCTGACCGCTACTTCCGCATCGCTGCCCTGCTGACGCAGCGGGAGCGATTTTACACGCAGGCGCAATTCATCGTCGCATGCGGGCGCAAAACACCCGAACAAATCGCCGACCACATTAGCGCATGGGCGCGGGCGTTAAACGACGATGACGACGCCGTCACCGTTGATTTGGACGAGCGCAGTTACCCCGTCGTCGTCGGCGACGACCTGATTGCGCGGTTGGACCTTTTGACCGCCGCCGCAAACCTTTCGCCCCCGTTCGCCGTCATCGCTGACGAAAGCGTCGCCGAATGGGGCAAACACGCCTGCGAACGGTTGCAGCGCCTCGGCGACACGCATGGGACGACGGTGCCGTCAGGCGAAACGAGCAAGAGCATAGAGCACGCCGTCCGCTTGTGGCAGTGGCTTGCCGAACTGGCGCTGCCGCGCAGCGGAACAGTATATGCCGTTGGCGGCGGCGTCGTCGGCGATCTGGTCGGGTTTGTGGCGGCGACTTATATGCGGGGCGTCGCTTGCGTCCAGGTGCCGACGACTTTGCTGGCGATGGTGGACAGCGCTATCGGGGGCAAAACCGCCGTTGACTTGCCGCAAGCGAAAAACCTCGTCGGCGCATTTCACCAGCCCCGCTTGGTCGTCAGCGACTTGGCAACTTTACGCACGATGTCCGACCGCGCTTTCATCGCAGGTCTCGCGGAAGTCGTCAAATATGGCGTTATCGCCGACCCCATGTTGCTCAACTATTTGGACGAACAAGCGCCGTTGATTCTGCGCCGCCACCCGACGACGCTGCGGGCGATCGTCGTTCGTTCCGCTGCCATCAAAGCCTCAGTCGTCGCAGCGGACGAACGCGAAGAGACGGGGTTGCGCATGGTGCTCAACTACGGGCACACTTTCGCCCATGCGCTGGAAGCGGCGACACATTTTGCGCTGCTGCACGGTGAAGCCGTTGCCATCGGCATGACAGCCGAAGCCTACCTCGCGTGGCGGTTGAATTTGTGTGACCGTGAAGTGCTGGAGCGCCAAACTCAGGTGTTGCGCCGCTTGGGGTTGCCCACACGCCTCACCGAATTGCCTGGTGCGCCGACGGTCAGCGTGGACGGGTTGATGGCAGCGATGTGGCGCGACAAAAAGCGGCGGGGCAGCGTCCTCCGTTTCGCCTTGCCCAAACGCATCGGTGAAATCACCGTCACCAACGAACCCATCCCCGAACCGCTGCTGCAGGAAGGGTGGGCGTTCGTGTTGCAACCCGCATCGCAACGGGGCGAGTGAATGCGATGGCAGTGCAAACCGTGCCCGCAACAAGCGCCACACAACAAACGCGCGCTGAACGGTTGCAGAGTGCTATGTGGCTGCTGCTTCTCGCAGCCACCTCGGCAGCGTTACGCCTTTACGGGTTGGCATGGGGCTTACCCAACCCGCAGCGTGTCCACTCTTACCATCCCGACGAAATCACGGTCATCGTGCCGGTGCTGACGATGAACCTGTTTACGGGCGACCTCAACCCACACTTTTTCAACTACGGCAGCCTGTTCCTCTACGCCGTCTATTTTGCGCGGCTTTTCGCCGAAGGCTACGGTTGGCTGGATTTGACGCCCTTGCTGCGGGCGTTAGGGCAAGCGGGTTGGTTGGGTGTGGCGGCATCGGCGACCGCCACGACCGAATTGGCTAAAGTGCATTTGCTGGCGCGCAGTTTGACCGTCGCTTGCGGGGTCGCGACTGTGCTGCTTGTGTTCGCGTGGGCGCGCCGCCTTTATGGCATAACCGCTGCCGTCATCGCCGCCACACTGCTTGCCGTTTTTCCGTTGCATGTTCAGCACAGCCACTTTGCGACGGTAGATGTGCCGCTAACTTTGCTGACAACTTTGGCGCTGTTCGTGGCAGCCACGGCTGATGGCAGCGAGCGGCGCATGCTATGGGCGGCATTTTGGGCAGGGTTGGCGACCGCCGTCAAGTATTCCGTCGCTCCCGCGCTGTGGCTGACGCTGGCGTTGCTTTGGACATGGCGAGTGCCGCTGCGGCAGAAAGCCCAGCGCTTGACGATGCTGACAGTCGTGATGTTGGCGGGCTTTTTGCTCGGTTGTCCTTACGCAGCGCTCTCGTTCCACGAGTTTTGGCGTGACTTTTACTGGGAGACTTTTGTCCACAGCCGCATCGGGCACGGTTATGTCTTCGCCGACACGGGCAACGGGCATTGGTTCCACTTGAGCGTTAACTTACCCGCCGCAACGGGCATCCCCGCGATCGCGTTGGCGTTCCTCGGCGGCGTCAGTGCCATCGCGCGCGCAAGCGATCGCGCCGACGCGTTGGTGCGCCGCACGGCGGTCACCACCATAGCCTTCGCCCTTTGCTATTTCGTGCCGTTAGGCTTTGCGCAAGTGCGGTTCGCCCGCTACTTGATGCCCTTGTTACCCCTGATGGCGCTGTGGGCAGGGGTGTGTTGGACGCTGATGGCGCAACGCAGGGGCGTGGTGACTCCCATCGCGCGGGCTGCTTGGCGATGCGCCATCGTTGCTGCCGTCGGTTACACCGCACTCTGCGGCGTTGCCGTCACGCACCTGTTCACGCCGCCTGACCCGCGCGATGCCGCCGCTCAGTGGTTTACGGCGTTCGCCGAGCGCTGGCGCACTCGTTCGCCCGAACGGTTAGCGGGCACGGAAACGCTGACCGTCGCCATGCACGATTTGCCTTGGTTTTACACGCCACCCATTTGCCCCTTCAACGGCGGCAAAAAAACGGAAGCCGCCTTTTGGGCGTGGCAATCCATTGCTCCGCTCCGCTTCCTTTTCGTCGGCGACGATGTGGCGACGCTGATCAGCGCCCACCCGCATTTGTTCATTGCCAGCGACTACGAATACGGTGACCGCTTACGATTGCGCTTGCGCGATTCACAGTTGCTTTACCGGTGGCTCCACCGTTACCGTTCCGTCACTTTCCGCAAAGACCCGACGCTGCCGCTATTGGACATCCCTTTCCGCTGGTTCGTCAAACCCCTGCCCCACGATATGCGCTATGTCAACCCGACGGTGAAAATCTTCGTGCTGCGGGAGTGAGCGGGATGCAGCCGCCGTTCGTGCTCAGCGTGGACATCGGCACTTCGTCGCTGCGGGCGTTGGTCTTTGACGCGCAAGGGCAAATGCTGCCCGACATCGGGGTGCAGGTGAGTTACGAGCCCCAGACGACACCCGACGGCGGGGCGTTTTTGGACGCCGACGAACTGCTCCACCAAACGGTGCAAGCCATCAACGGTGTCGTGGCGCAACTGGGTGCGAACGCCGCGCGCATCGCTGCCGTCGCCACCTGCACCGTTTGGCACAGCGTCTTGGGCGTGGACAAAAGCGGCAACGCCATCACCCCCTTTTTGCTGTGGGCAGACAGCCGTTGCGTGAACGAAGCTGACGAACTCAAGCGTCAAATGGACGAACACGCTTACCACGCCCGCACGGGTTGCTTTTTGCACACCAACTTTTTGCCCGCCAAGTTGCTTTGGTTTCGGCGTCATTTTCCTGACATCGCGCGGCGCGTCCACTGTTGGCTCAGTTTCGGCGAATACCTGCACCGGCGCCTTTTGGGCACAACGGCTTGCTCCATTTCAATGGCGTCGGGCACCGGGTTGTTCAACCACGCCGCTGCCGATTGGGACGACGAAACCTTGAGGGCAATCGGCATCCTGCGCGACTGCCTTGCGCCCCTCGTCAACTTTGAGCCGTTGGCTATTGCCCGTCCCGCGCCTTTTGTCCCCCGTCCCCTGCTTGCTGCCGCTTGGTTTCCTGCGTTAGGCGATGGGGCGTGTAGCAACATCGGCAGCGGCGCGATCACGCCCGATGTGGCAGCGCTGATGGTCGGGACGACTGCGGTGATGCGGGTGATGACGACGGACGCTAACGCCCAACCGCCGTTTGGCTTATGGCACTACCGCGCTGACCTTCAGCGACATCTTATCGGTGGGGCACAAAGCAATGGCGGGGTCGTGTTTCAATGGCTGGCAGAAACGCTGCATTTGCCCGGCGATTGGGAGACGCAATTGGCGGCGATGAGTCCTGACGAACACGGCTTGACGATTTTGCCCTTCTTGCTAGGCGAACGGGCGCCCGAGTGGGACGCCAGCGTGCCCAGCGCCATCGTTGGAGTTCGTTTGCATCACACACCGTTGCACCTTTTACGCGCGTTCATGGAAGCCGTTGCGTTGCGGATGGCGCTCATTCACGCGTTGGTCAAACAAGCGGTGCCCCGCATGCGGCACATCATTGCCACCGGTGGCGCGTTAGTGCGGTCGCGGCTGTGGACACAAATGTTCGCCGATGCGTTGGGGCAGCCCATCACCCTTTGCCTTGAACCCGAAGCGTCAGCGCGGGGCGCTGCGTTGATGGCGTTGGAGGCGTTGGGTATCGTGGGCAATTTGACCGATGTGCCTGTGCGATGGGGCGAAACCGTTGACCCCGACCCACGCCGCCATGAACGCTACCGAGCCGCCTTATACCGCCAGCGCCGCCTTTACGCATTAGCAAAACAGTGGCTCACCGAACTCACCGATGAACACTGCTGGGACGCCCGAGAGGGCACCTGACATGCGTCCGCTGATATCGTTTTCGTCACGCCTTTTTGGTGTGCACCTCGCAACCTCATTGCCATTGCCCGCTCATATCGCTGACCAAACGGGCGCGCCCTCGAAGGGGGGCGTCCCGAGACATCCCCGGCAGCATGGGACGAGGCAACTATGCCCTCTTGCACAAAGACTACCAAGTTAAGCGGGCGTTGAGGGAAGAGGGCTGTTCAGGTGAGTTGGAGTGGGGCGATGTCAAGGGTGAGGGCGGAACGGGTTTCGGGGTCTAAAAGGGCTAACGCTTTGTCAATGACGCGGTGCAGCAACTTGCGGTCACGGCTGCGCAAAAGGAGGTGGTAGCGCCAACGCCCTTGCAGGCGTGGGATGAGACACTCGCTCGGTCCGAGCACTTCCACGCCGGCTGCCCCCAGCAGCCCAATGGCGCGCTTGATCGCCGTCTCCGCCACCTTGATGCGCGCCTTTGCGGCGTTTATATCGGGGTCGCTGGTGAGCACTTCAGTCAGGTGGGCGTAAGGCGGGTAGGGCGGAGAACGGCGCTGCTGCAATTCGGTGACGAAAAAGCGATGGTAATCCTGTGCGATCGCCAGCTGAATGGCGTAATGGTCGGGGAAGCGAGTTTGAATGAACACGGTGCCGACTTTGTCGCCTCGCCCCGCACGCCCTGCGACTTGCGTGAGCAACTGGAAGCACTCTTCAGCCGCACGGTAGTGCGGGAACAGAAGGGCGTGGTCGGCGTTCAGCACCCCGACAACGGTCACTCGCGGAAAGTCCAGCCCCTTCGTGACCATTTGCGTGCCGACGAGCACTTGGGCTTCACCGTTGCGAAAAGCGTTCAGGATGCGGACGTGTTCGCCGCGGTAGACGACAACATCGCGGTCTAAGCGTAAGACTTTCACCGTCGGGAACAGGCGTTTGACTTCCGCTTCCACGCGTTCTGTCCCTGCCCCTTTCAGCGCCACCATCGTCCCGCCACATTGCAGGCACTTGTGCTCAAACCGCTGCCGATGCCTGCAATGGTGACACCGCAAGGTTTCGTCAGTAGCGTGGAAAACGAGCGTAACGGCACAGTTCGGGCATTGAGGGGCGAAGTTGCATCGCTGGCACAACGCGATGCGGGCGTAACCCCGTCGGTTCAGGAACAGGATGACTTGTTCGTCTTGTTTTATCGCTTGCGCCATCGCATCAACGAGCGGGTCGCTGAGCAGTTCGGAGCGGCGATGGGACTCAGTGCGTTCGTCAATGAGCCGCACCTCAGGGAGCGGTTTGTCCCCCACGCGCCGTGTTAAGCGCAGCAGCGTCCATTGCCCTTGCAAGGCGCGGTAGTAGCTTTCCAGCGACGGCGTCGCCGTCCCGAAAACGACGACAGCGTTGCACAACTGCGCCCGCACCAACGCGACTTCACGGGCGTGGTAGCGGATGCCGCGCTCCTGCTTGTAGGAAGGGTCGTTCTCCTCGTCCAAGACGATGAGCCCCAAGTTGGGCACGGGTGCAAAGATGGCAGAACGCGGGCCGATGACGATAGGACATTCGCCGCTTTTCACCTTCCGCCATTGCTCAAACCGCGCGCTGGGCAGCAAAGCGCTGTGCCAGACAGCCACCTTGTCACCGAAACGGTGGCGAAAAAGCCCGACGACTTGTGCCGTCAGGGCAATTTCGGGGACGAGCACGATCGCCCCCAAACCGCGCCGCAACGCATGTTCAACGGCGCGCAGGTAAACTTCCGTTTTGCCCGATGCGGTGACGCCGTGCAGAAGGAAGACGGGACTTGGAACTTGGGACTGGAGATCGGCTCCTTTCGTCTGCGCGTTGACACGCTCTAACGCTTGCACGATTGCGTCAACGGCATGGCGTTGTTCGTCGGTAAGTTCAACGGCGGGCGCGGTGAAAGCGAGGGCGTCGGTTTCCCAACTGCGGTCGGGCACGAACTTGAGTTCGTCCAACAAGCCTTTTTGCACCAGCGTTCGGATGACGCCGCGGTCGTAGCCTTCGTCAGCGAGGTCGGCGAGCAGTTCGGCGACGCCGTCTTCCAGCCGGTAAAGCGTTGCAAGTTGCTTGTCAGTCAAGCGGTAACGCTGGTGCGCCGTCGGGTCAGTGTCCAATTCGGCGAGCAGTTGCGCACCTTTGGCTGAAAGCCGCACGGCTTTCAGCGAGCGGGGATGCGTCGGCTTAGCGCGCACCACTTGCACTTCGTCAAGGACGCCCTTGCGTTTGAGGGCAGCCAGCGCACTTGCCAGTTGACGGGGCGACGGTTCGTTGAGGGCTTCGGAAAGTTCGTCGTAACTCGCTTCGCCCCCCAGCCCTTGCAGCGCGTCCACAACGCGCTTTTGTAACGGTGCCGCTTTCACCGCTTTACAATCGGCGCCGACGAGTTTGAAGACACGCTCAACGACGCGCTGCCAACCCGACGGGATGACTAATTGCAAGGCTTCATCGGGTGAGCAGTGGTAGTAGCGGGCGATGCGTTGCGCCAGTTGCCACAGGTGCGCGTCAAAAAGCGGTTCAGGCGAGAGGACTTCCAGCACGGGCTTGAGTTTTGCGCCTTCGGGCAACGGTGGCGGTTGGTCGGTGACGGCAACGACATAGCCGATGGCTTTGCGCTCCCGTAACGGGACGGTGACGCACGCACCGACTTGCACCTTGCCGTTCAGCGCATCGGGAATGGCGTAAGTGAGCAAATTGCCGACGGCAGCCAGTTTGATGTCCACGCACACTTGGGCGTAACGCACGGCATCACCACCTGACGCTTGAGGAGCGGTCCGTGTTGTCGCAGCGCCACGGTGTCATCACAAGTGTGTCTTCACCGCTCAGCGCAAGGCACGGGCGCACCAGCCCCATTGGTCTTGGGCGGCGACCCCCCACAGTTCGTCGTAGCAGGCGGGAGGGTTCGGGTTCCCGCAAGAGCGTTGGTAAGGACCCGGCTGCGCCACACACCATTGGCGTAACGGTTGCCCGTTCACATTGATGCCGGTGCACCCTGATTCACGCACTTTCACGACCTTGGCATGCCCATCTACAAAGTTGGCGTTGGCAAACTCCGTGTGGCGTCCTTGCACCGGTGAGTCAAAAAGATTGAAGTTGCAATTGCTTTGAGCGGCGAGGTTACCGTCATAGTTCATCGTCGTCTCAACGGGAAACTGGATCTCAGGCAACCGCACCGGGGGCACCGCGCTGAGCACCGGCGGCAGGTTGCCGTCTTCAAAGACGGCGAAGTTGAACATGTAACTGCCGAACTGGAACCCCCCGCATTCACCGCCCGGCAGCCCCAACACCCGAAACGCCGCATCCACATCCAGTGCACGCGGTTCAGACGGACATTGGTAAACTTGACGGTTACGCACATACGGCTCCACCGCCGCTAACATCGTCAACGCACACGGTTGGTTTTGCTGGTTAGCCGCCAAGTAGACGCTCATGGGAAAGGCTTCGTCGTAGTCTTGAACATACTGACTGACGGCGGTCGCCGTTTGCCGCAGGTTGCTGAGGCAGGAGATTTGGCGGGCTTTTTCACGGGCGCGGCTGAAAACGGGGAACAGAATCGCCGCCAGAATGGCGATGATCGCGATGACCACCAACAACTCAATGAGCGTGAAAGCGACCGACCGAACCGCGCGTCGCCACATGGTGACCGCCCTCCTTGATGTGAGGTGGGGCAATTGTAGCCGCTTCACGGCGCTTTTGTCAAGGTGCCCAAAGGGTGCTTTTCAGGGATGCCGGGGCGCCGCGGAAAGCGCAAGGGTGTGGGGGCGACCTTGCGGGCGACGATCAGCATCCGCCGCAAATCGGTGCCTGGCAGGGTGAACCGGTAGACCGCTTCCATTTGCCCACCCAGCACCGTCGCAGCGCGTTCACCAAAAGTCAACTCCTGTTCCCCACGCGGTCCTTTATAAGCGATAGCGCACCCACCGACCCGCACCAGCGGGAGCGTGCATTCCCAAACGACATCCAACCGCCCCAACGCGCGGGCGACGGCGACATCAAACCCTTCACGGTAGCGCCGGTCGTGAGCGATCGCTTCCGACCGCCCCGCCACGACTTCCACATTTGTCAAGCCCAACTGAGCGACGACATCCCGAAGGTAGACGACTTTTTTCTGGGTCGCTTCTATTAGCGTGAACGCCGCTTGTGGGCAGCAAATCGCTAAAGGCAATCCGGGCAACCCGGCACCCGTGCCCACATCGGCGACGGTTATGCCGTGCCCGATAAGCCCCCATCGCAGCGGTGCCAACGAATCCAAGTAGTGTTCGGTCGCGATACGCAGGGGGTCAGTGATGCTTGTCAGGTTCATGCGTTCGTTCCACTCCAACATCAGTTCAGTTAACCGAACCAATCGCGCCCATTGGACAGTGTCCAACTGTAAGCCCCATGCCTGCAAACCGCTTTCCAAGGCGGCGCGCATAATCGCTATATCGGCAGGCGTCAACACTGCCCATCACCTTTTTCCCCTGCTACCAAGTGACGATACGCCAACCCCGCTGTTGCGCCAAGCGGCGCAACTTTGGGTCAGGGTTAACGGCGACTGGGTTGCCCACACACATCAGCATCGGTGCGTCGCTGATGCTGTCACCGTAAGCGTAACTCGTTGCCAACACGATGCCGTGGCGTTGAGCATATTCCCGCAATGCGGTCGCTTTCGCGGCGCCCACCATCGGCGGCGATGCCAACCGACCGGTGAAAACGCCGTCGCGCTCTTCCAACGCAACCGCCAAAAAGTCAGCCCCCAATAGCTCGGCTAACGGGGCAACGACGAAATCCAAGTTGCCCGTGACTAAAACGATGCGATGCCCCTGAGCACGATGCGTTTGAACGCACGCAAAGGCAGCGGGACGCAACGCCTGCAGTAACATGTCGCCGAAATGCTGAGCGTGCCATTGACGCGCTGATGCTGCGGGGATACCCTTGTAGCGGCGATAGAACCATCGCACAAACAATGTGCGGTCTATGCGATCTGCCAGCCAATACAACGGTGCTTGCACCATCAAACCCGCTAACCAGATCCCGTAGCGCCAAGAAGGCAAATGCGCCCGTTGAAACCACGCCAACGGCACCAGCACATTGGTGCGGGTGAGCGTCCCGTCCACATCAAAAAAGGCAGCAGTCATGTCCACCACCTGAACCCATATCGCCGACGCGCCGGCTGCCTCAAAATGTGACGCAGCCACTGCCCCAGTCAACCGACCGATGGGAGTGGCATCTACACACGAGGTGAAACCGATGGAGACGGACATGCGTTTGGGCATTCCTATTTGGCAGGGCATTATCGCTCACTACCGACCCTTTTTACCTGTCTCTGACCAAACTCCAATCATTACGCTGCACGAAGGCAACACGCCGCTATTGCGAGCACGACGATTGGAACGGTTGCTGAACGATGCGGTTGAAGTTTACCTCAAATTTGAAGGCGCCAACCCGACCGGCAGTTTCAAGGACAGAGGCATGACTGTCGCCATCAGCAAAGCCGTAGAGCAAGGGTTGCAGGTTGGCATTTGTGCCTCTACGGGCAACACCTCCGCCAGCGCGGCGGCTTACTGTGCTGTCGCGGGGATGCGGTGCGCCATCGTCGTGCCTGTCGGGAAAATCGCGGCGGGGAAGTTGTCGCAAGCGTTAGCGCACGGGGCACGAGTCTGCGCCATCCAAGGCAGCTTTGACGACGCCTTGCGCATCGTCCGCGATCTAGCGGCGCAACTGCCCGTCGCCCTGCTCAACTCCCTCAACCCCGACCGCTTGGAGGGGCAGAAGACTTGCGCCTTTGAAATTTGCGATGTGCTGGGCGATGCCCCCGACTTCCACATCCTCCCCGTTGGTAACGCGGGCAACATCACCGCCCATTGGAAAGGCTACCGCGAGTATTTGGCAGCAGGGCGTATCACGCGATCGCCGGTCATCGTCGGGGTGCAAGCCGCTGGAGCCGCACCTCTGGTGCGGGGCGAACCCGTTACACACCCAGAGACAATTGCGACCGCCATCCGCATCGGCAACCCGGCACGGTGGCACGACGCCCTTCGGGTGCGGGATGAATCGGGCGGGACTTTCGTCGCTGTTTCCGACGACGAGATCGTAGCGGCGTATCGGCTGCTGGCGCAACGGGAAGGGCTGTTTGTGGAACCGGCGTCCGCTGCCAGCGTCGCGGGGCTGATACGCTTGGCGCAAACAGGCTATTTCCAGCAGGCTGCCCAACGCCGTCCCTTACCAGCGGAACGCGCCAAGCCCGTCGTCGTTTGCGTGTTGACGGGGCACGGGTTAAAAGACCCGCAAACTGCTTTGCAAACTTTTCCGCTCCCCGAACCCTTGCCGCCCACAGTGGATGCCGTCCGCCGCGCTATTGAACAGGCACTGGCTTGAACCGGCCAATGGACACCTCTCGCTCGCCGTCCCAGCCCGTCAGACATCTCACCGAGGACTCGCTGTAATGCTTCAGGTGCTTGCTGAGTGCTAAACTTTTTAACGCCTCGTTGCCTGCCGCCGTAGCTCAGCGGAAGAGCGGGGGATTTGTAATCCCCAGGTCGTGGGTTCAAGTCCCACCGGCGGCTCCAGAACGCACCCATCACCTTAGGTTGCTTAGCGGTGGGACTGTGAATGGTGCAGGGACCTAAGCGGCGTTGAGGAGACAAAGACGCGCGGTGACGATAAAAGTTTTAATGCGGCACAATAAGAATGCCTTCAGGGCGCCGTAGCCGAGTGGCTCAGGCGAGGGACTGCAAATCCCTTCACCCGGGTTCAATTCCCGGCGGCGCCTCTCTGTCTTTGGTGCTTCGCTGCCCCAAGGGAGTGATCGCGACGGTGATGTCAGCCCTACAGGAATTACATGCGGTTGTCTTGTCTTTTGAAGGCGGCGTGTTTGAGGGACCACCTGAGGTCTCCGAGGACGAACGCGAAGGGCTGCGCCGCGTTGGGCTAACGCTGTGGCGATCGCGGAAGCACAGTCAGACGATCATGTTACACGCTTACGCAGCTTTGTTCGGCATCCCTGCCTTTGTGCGGGAAGCCCACCAACGCCAACCGGGACGCTTTAGCACCGATATTCTTTACCATGCCGTCCAGAACACCGCCAGCAACATGTGGCAGGCGTTTTACTTTGACTTTGACGATTGTGACCGTCCCGTGCCCCGCTCCACCACGCCACTGACAGGCGTGTTAAATGTCCTGCACGGTCCTCATCCGACCCCCAGCATTCCACGCCGTGCGCGCATTTCCGACTTAGCGATGGCGTTTTTCGTGTTTCAGATCATTCGCGCCGTGGAATTTTTAGCCGAACGGGCAGACAGCGCCGACCCGGTTCTGTTTGACCTGCACTACCGTCACTTGGCACGGCTCGTCCAACGCGCTGGCTACCGCTTCCCTAACGACCGCGAACGAGTGGAACAACTATGCGCCACTGTGGACGCAAGACTGGCAGGGGTGGATGCGGAGACAGTGACCTGTTGGGCTAATCTTTTCAAGGTCGCTCAGAGGCTTGGCATCACCCTTGCGCCGCACCAGATAGCTGCGTTTTTACTGCCCTGCGAGCGCGAGCATTTCCGCCTTGTGATGGCTGATATGGCTGTCGTCGCTTCAAGCGCTGACGAGACGGTAGTTAATGCTCGCCTTTGAGGGCGCTGGCGCGTTCGGTGCGATTTTCAATACGCCGCAAAAGGTGCGTTAGACGGTTGTAATCATCCCGCAGCAAGCGGCAGAGTTCTTTGCCGAGGCGCACCAACTCTGAGCGCTGATATTCCGACGCTACCAAGACATGCCGGCACACCGCCACCAATAGTTCGTCGCTTAGCCCCCGCATCGCGTTGATGATGAGGCGCAGGAACGCCAAGTCGCGGGCGAAACTGCGCATCTCTTCGGGGCTGCATGTATAGACGAAAGTGTGCAATCGGGGGGGAGCGGGGGGAACGGCTTGAACGATGTCATCGGGATGTTCTTCATGAGCGTAACCGACGACCAGCGCCTTGAAGTGAGTGCGCAACAAAGCATAGATTTGGGGTTGTTCCTGACGCAACTCTTCTTCGGTTTTGCCGAACGCCATCGGGCGCCGGTAAGGCTCAATGCTCTGGGTGCTGATGTGGTGGACGACGCCGTAAATCCATAACGGGTTAGAACGCACCCGCACCAGCGCCCCAAACGGGGGCGCTCCGTTTAACTCCCGACACTCTGCGGTGAACTCCGCCGTGCTGCTTTCAATGACTTCAGCGATCCAATCACCGTTACGGTTCTGGGACCCCATCAACGCCACGCGTGATACCCTCCTTGGGCACACGCCATTCCCTCGCCTCCCTTGAGCCTGACAGAAGTTTGCGATGTTGCTAACGAATTGTTAAGGCGACTCAGCGTCGGATGCCTTTCAGTTGCTCTTCAATCAACACTTCGTTGGCTTTCTTGCCGTGCTTTTTGCGGATTTGCAACGCCCACGCCTTAAACTCGTCCAGCGTGACGGCGCGTTGCCCCTCGCGTTGGGACAGGTAAGCGGCGCCGACAATCGCTTGCGATTCGGCACCGATACGGTGGTCGCAGAGCGGTTTTTCGTCGCTCAGCACGCACCGCACCATGTTGACGATTTCGCCGTAAAAGCTAGACGGCCAGAAGGTCCAGGTCGGTCCTGTCGCTTCAATACGGCGGGTATGTCCGAAGGCGTCCACGATTTCAACAAACTGTTGCCCGTTCTCCCAAATGGGGCGCAGGCTCCCTATTGTCCCTGCGATCATTGTCGGCGGCGAATCGGGATGGCTCCACGACCCTTCCACATGCGCCGTCGTCCACGCCTTTGTCCCCCGATGCTCGTAGCGGATAAGGACATGCCCGTCGTCTTCCACGCGAAATGCCCGAAAACGGTTGTCAATGATGCGGTGCTTCATCCGCTGGGCAACGCCGATAGGGGACGCCGCTTTAACGATGAGGGGGTCGCGGTCAAACCCTGCCAGATACCATGAAGCGGTGACGGCGTGGATGCCGTTGTCCAACAGCGACCCACCGCCAGCCCGTTGTTCGTCCCAAAAGAACAGGCGATTTTCCGGTCCTGCATGCGCGGTGTTGAGATACATCGCCACGACCTCGCCGATGACGCCAGCGTCAATCAGTTTGCGAGCGGTGTAATAGAAGGGATCGTAGAGCCAGTTTTCGTTGTGCTGATAGAAGCGCCCCGTTTGCTCCACCACTTCGCAGACATCTATGCACTCCAGCCAGGTGCGCGCCATCGGTTTCTCGCACATGACATGACAACCCGCTTTTAAAGCGGCGATAGCGACAGGCGCGTGAAAATCGGGCGAGGTGCAAATCTCCACCAAGTCGGGCTTTTCTTTCCGCAGCATCTCGGTATAGTCAGTGTAGAGCCGCACCGCTTGGAGGTCGCGCCGCAGTTGCTCGGCGCGCTCTTTGTTGCCCTCTTCCTCCGCCCGCTGGGCACGCCGTTCGTAGAGCTCTCCCATCCGCTTGAGTGCCCGCCGCAAACTCTCTTGACTGACATCACACAAGGCGACGATGTGTGCCTCTGGAATCTCGGGATAAGCCGGTAAATGCGCTCCGACGAAAATGCCGCCGGTGCCAACGACGCCGATACGCACGCGCTCCATGCCCCAAAATCCTCCTCTCATGGTGTATGCTGGTGCTACGCTCTTTTACATCTTGCGACGACGCAGGGCACAAAGCAATAGAAAAGACCTTTAGCGTCACGCACTGCCCTCCGATACGGGCATTCAACTTGTCAATGTGGGGCGAGAGCGGTATGATTGCTTGGGGGTGTTCGGGTTGGAACGAGCGGGCATTTTGACGACCGTCGTGGGCAGTTACCCGGCGCCGGCGTGGCTGCAGGCTTTTCCGACCCGCCCGCATCTGCGGGACGCCATCATGGTCGTCTTGAAGACGCAAGAGTTGGCGGGCATTGATGTTGTCAGCGACGGCGAGTTGATGCGCTTTGACCCGTCCCATCCCGAAACGCAAGGCATGATTGACTACTTCGTCCGCCCGTTGGCGGGTATACGCATCCAATACACTCGCAACGATTTACTCGCCTTTCATCAGGAAGCACGGTTGCACTACCGACGGCAACCGGCAGGGGTCGTCGTGGGGAAAATCGGAGCAGGCACCTTGAACTTGCCCGCTGACTTTGAGTTCGTTCGCCCGTTGACGACCAAGCCGCTGAAGTTCACTGTAACAAGCCCCTACATGCTGGCGCAGGTGCTCCTTGACCGCTTTTACGGCGACAAGCCGGCGCTGGCGTGGGGCATCGCGGAGGTGCTGCGGCGCCAAGTCGCAGAGATTGACGCCGCTGTCTTGCAAGTGGACGAAGCTCACCTAACAGGGCACCCGGAAGATTGGCGCTGGGCGGTGCAGGTCATCAACCATGTCCTGAGCGGTGCCAAGGGCGAAAAGGCGGTGCATCTGTGCTTCGGCAACTATGGCGGTCAAACGGTGCAGCAGGGTTTCTGGCGCAACTTGGTGCCCTTCTTTAACGCCCTCAACGCCGACCATGTCGTGCTGGAGTTTGCCCGGCGCGGCTATGACGAGTTGGAAGTGTTCCGCGATGTCAAACCCGCACTTAAACTCGGCATCGGCGTCGTGGACATCAAGGACAACGAGGTAGAGGCGCCCGACGAAATCGCTCGGCGCATTGACCACGCCGTTAAATTACTGGGCGCCGACCGCGTCCGTTGGGTGCACCCCGACTGTGGGTTGTGGATGCTGCACCGCAGCATCGCTGACCGTAAATTGGTGGCGCTGGTGCAAGGACGCGACCTGTTCCTGAAAGGCGGTAGTTGAGCGAAACCCCGCTGAGGTGATGCGAGGTTGCGGCACAAGCCTCTGCCCCTTTTAAGTGCTGTCGCATGGACGCTGCTGTTGGGGTTGGCGTTAGCGGCAGGGTTACCTTTCGGCGTTCCAGGCGAATGGGTGTGGGCGCCCCGACCTGACCTGCGTTTTCCCCTGCCCTTGTTAGGGCTGACCCTTCTCGCCTTGGCAAGTTTAGTGGTGGTCGCTGCCACCCAACGGTGTCCTCGAAAAACCCACCTTGCCGTCGCCAGTGCATTGGGATTGACAGTTGCGCTGCGAACGGCGTTTGCCTGTTTGCTGCCGACCGCATGGCAGCCCGTCGCGGTGTTTTGGACCTTGGTCATCGCCAGTCCGGTGGCGACGAGTTTTTTCACCGAAGCCCAACAGTTGGAACATGAAGGGGTGGCGCGTTACCTGCGCCACTACCATGAGACTTTGCCGACGCGCCCGTTTCACGCCGCGACGCACCCACCGGGCTTGCCGATGGTGTTCGCCGCTGTTCGGCGCGCGGCGCAAGCGCCGCTGTTGCAGCGTTGGGCACCGCTGGACGACACGACCCTCGCCGCTGTTCGGCAGGTGTGGGGCAAGGTGTTGCCCGTCCCGGCTCCACGCCGTGACGCTCGGTTGCCCGCCGACTGGGAACTGCGAGCGGCATGGTGGGGGGCTGTCTTGTGCGTGCTGGCAGGGTGCGGGGCAGTGCTGCTTTGGGCTGCGCTGTTGTGCCAGCAGGTCGCAGAACCTCTGCGCCCCATAGCCATCGCTCTCGCTGCCACGACCCCCGCTGCCCTCTGGTGGCAACCGACAGTGGACAGTTTGCATCTTTTGGTCATCGTCGCTGTGCTGGCAGGCGCAGTGGCGTGGCGGCACCGAGCGGTGTGGACGAGAGCGGCGCTAACCGGGCTGCTGGGAGGCGGGGCGCTCTGGCTGGCGTTCAAAAACGCGCTACCGTTAGCAGCCATCGGGCTTTGGTTGGTGTGGACTGCGTGGCGGGAGGGAGAGCGCCAGCGGTTTGCCCATTTGGCGCTCATCGCAACGCTGTGTGCGGCACCGTTTGTGGTGGCGTGGCTACTTTTTGGTTTTCACCCGATCGCGACTTTTCAAGCGGCTAGTGCGTCCCACCACGCTCAAGCCGGTGCCCACGCCCGCAGTTATTTGCCTTGGGTGTTGCTGAACCTCGCCGATTTCGCGATGGGATTAGGCGGGGCGTGGTTGGGATTGGTCGCAGTGCACCTGACGCGGTGGTGGCGGTCGGGAGACCGAGCGCCATCGCTGACCGTTTGCACCCTCGTTGTGTTACTGGCGCTGGATGTCAGCGGGTTGGTGCGGGGTGAAGCGGCGCGGTTGTGGCTGCCTTTCATCCCGCTGTTGACATTGGAAGCAGTCAAAGCGTGTCCGCCAGTGGAAGGAACGGGGCGGGTCGGCTTAGCGGCGGCACTCGTGCCTGTCACCTTACAAGGTCTCATGGCGCTGGCGTTGCATTTGCGGCTGGAATTTTTGCGCCCTTGGTAGCGCGGTGATGGCAATTGCCCCGATGGCTTTGGGCATTTATCGCAGCAGCGTCGGTGTGGTCATGGAGTTTGTATGCGGTCGGTTGGTGGCTGACACCGCAAGGGCACCGCTACTTTTGGGTCGCCTTTGATGTCTCGGACTACAACGCTCACCTGCGATGGGCGCGACAGGCGTGGGAAGGCAAAACGCGGTTCGCTAACCTGTTCACGACCGAGCGGCACCCGCCTTGCACCTTCAACTTGCACGATTGGCTCATCGGCAAAGTGGCGCGGTGGCTGGGCATTTCGTTGCATCTAAGTTTGCGCCTCCTGCACACTGTCGGCGTCGTCGTCTTTGTGCTGGCAGCGTGGTGGCTGGCGGCGCCGTTGCTGACTGCAGCACAGCAGCCCACTTACTTGCTGATGCTATGTTTTCTCGGCGGGTTCATTTGGCTGGCGATGCCCGAAGCCAACACCTTCATCGCGCTGGCGACGATGTCGTGGTTCGTTTGGGGCAAAGCGCTGGCGGCGTTGTTGATGGGCAGCCTGCTGAGAATCGGGGCGCAAGGCGCAGGACGCAGGGCGGGAAAGGCAGCCGTAATTGCCATCGGAGCAGGCACCGTGTTGGGCAACATACACCCGTATGCCTTAGCGCCCATCGGTTATGGGTTGATGCTTTGGTCCCTCGGCATCGCCGTGGGGATGAAGCAGGAGGTGTCGCAGCGCTTCAAGCAGGTCAGCATCGTTTGGCTTGTCGCCTTGCCTGCCTTTTTGTCTGCAGCGCTGCAAGCGCTGGCGATTTTGGGGGAACCGGTCTATCGCGCCGAATTTCAGTTTCCGCTGGAAACGCCGTCTTTGTGGCTTTTCGCGCTCAACTATGGCGTCACCCTGTTCCTCGCCATGGGGGCTGCCCTTCATTTTTGCCGCCAATCGCCCGTTCCGCGTATGTCACTGCTGCTCGTTACTTGGTTGATTGGAGCGTTCCTCGCCGTTTACCTGACGCCGACAGCGCAACCGCGTAAGTTGATTGAAGGGGCGCATCTGCCGATGTGCGTGTTGGCAGCGTGGGCGTGGCACGAACTCGTTTTGCCCCGCACGGTCGTCATCCGCCGTCAGCCTGTTTTGGCGTTGTTGCTCCTCGGTGGCGTTGCCCCGCTGACTTTTTGGGTCACGCAGGTGCGCAACTTTTTGCACAACGATGCGATCGCGTTGCACTATGGCGGTGT
>BEHT01000046.1 GCA_002898575.1 bacterium HR17 | reverse complement strand
GGCTCTTCGGAGGGCGGCTCTCTGAGCCGCCGAAAAAACGGCGCGTCAAGAGACACGCCCTCCGAACGACAAGGTGGCTCTTCGGAGGGCGGCTCTCTGAGCCGCCGAACAGCGGCGCGTCGGGAGACGCGCCCTCCGAACGACAAGGCGGCTCTTCGGAGGGCGGCTCTCTGAGCCGCCGAAAAAACGGCGCGTCAGGAGACGCGCCCTCCGAGGCAGTGCCGAAAGAGAAATTCAACAAAGCAAACCCCAAAACTACGCCGGCAAACATCGCTTACGGTAGGCAAACTTTGGCGTGGGTGTAAAAGGGGCGTGAACCGCATGCCGTTTGGAGCGCCGACGGGCGCAGTCGTTTTGAAACCCGACCGAGACGAACCTGTGTTGCGCCGCCACCCGTGGGTTTTCAGCGGCGCTGTCGCTCAATGGCAAGGCAAGGTGCAAGCAGGCGATGTCGTGGATGTCCTCAGCCACGATGGACGCTGGCTGGCGCGTGGGTTCGCTAACCCCCATTCAGAAGTGCCCGTCCGCATCGCCACTTGGCGCGATGAACCGCTGGACGAACCTTGGCTGTGGCAGCGCTTACACGCTGCCTACCAGCGTCGCTTAGCGTGGCGCATTCCCGACGAAACGACTGCCTTCCGCCTCGCTTACGCTGAAAGCGATTTTCTGCCGGGCGTCATCGCCGATTGCTACGGCGATTTCGTCGTCGTGCAACTTTACACGCCGGCGATGGAACGATGCAAAGAAATTGTGGCGGCAATGCTGGACGAGTTATTGCACCCGCAAGGCGTTTTTGAGCGGGGCGATATGGACACGCGCTTGCGGGAAGAACTGCCGCCGCGTATCGGACCGTTGCGGGGCGTCGCACCCCCTGAGCGGCTCACCGTCACCGAACACGGGTTGCGGTTTCTTGTAGATGTGTGGCGAGGGCACAAGACAGGCTTTTACCTTGACCAACGCGACAACCGCTTCCGCGCCGCCCCTTACCTTGCGGGTGAACGGGTGCTCAACGCCTTCTCTTACACGGGCAGTTTCGCCGTTTACGCATTGCGCGCTGGCGCCCGCACAGTTATCAACTTGGACACTTCCGCCGAGGCGCTACGGTTGGCGGAAGAGAACGCCGTCCTCAACGGGTTTGCGGGGCGCGTGCAGGCACTGGAGGGCAACGCGTTCCAAGTTTTGCGCCGGTTCCGTGACGCAGGCGAACAGTTTGACGCCATCGTGTTAGACCCACCGCGGTTCGCCCCGACAAAAGCCGTCGTGGAAAACGCCTTGCGGGGTTACAAAGACATCAACTGGCTGGCGATGCGCCTGTTGCGTTCAGGCGGCACACTGGTGACTTTTTCGTGCTCCGGGATGGTCAGCGCCGAGATGTTTCAGCAAGTGCTGTTTGCGGCGGCGTTGGACGCGGGGCGCGAAGTGTTGTTGGTGGAACGACTGCGCCAGAGTCGCGACCATCCGGTGCCCGTCGCTTTTCCCGAAGCGGAGTATTTGAAGGGTTTCATCTGCCGCGTGGAGTGAGGGCGTCACGACAGCAATTGGCGGTCTAACGCAACGCCGCACAGTTTCCAGAAATGGCGCAAAAAACTGCGGTCATACTCGTCCAATTGCCACCGAAACCTAAGGTGGCATTCCGCCTGCTCCCTATCGTCCGTCGCCAAATACAGTAGCCCCAGCAAAAAACGATAGGACGCGTTGTATGGGCGCAACTGCACGACCCGCTCCATCACCCTCAATGCCTCACGCACCCGCCATGCCTGCAAATATGCCGCCGCCAAGCGGATGTGGTAGTAGTCGTCGTAAGGCGTCCATTCAACGGCTTGTTCCAACTGGGCAATCGCCTCATCAACGCGGTTGAGCGCCAAGTAGGCTTCAGCTAACTCTAAGCGGTAAAACGGCTCATGGGGCATCAACTCACAGGCTTTTTCAAAATGCTCCAACGCCTCCTGCACCATGCCCAGCGCCCAAAAAGCCTTCGCCAACCGCGACCGATACCAAGCCTTTTGCGGGTTCAACCGGACCGCTTGCTCATACGCCCGCAATTGTCCGTCCGTCGGGGGCGGCGTGTCGTAAAAACCGATAGCCCACGAGCGGCGCGCTAGCGCCACCGATTGCCCGTTCCACCCTCCGCTTTGGCGTGCACCGTTGCTGTTGCCTGCTTTCCCGTTCGCCATCGTTCGTTCCCTCAAAACAAACTTGCCGATTGAGGGTGTGCAGGGCGACGCCCTGCCTTTTCACACCTCAAGGCGATGGGGCGACGAACGCATCGCTCCGCATCGTCGCTGTTGCGCTGTAAATGCTATCGCAAGGCGCCTTTCATGTCAGCGTTCATCACGCCGACGCCGCCAGTTGCCGCAGTTCGTCCAAGTGCATGCTGATTTTGGCGCAGGCGTCTACGACAGCCTGACAATGGGCGCGGTCCAGCAGTAAATGGTTGCTCAGCGTGATTTGCTCGTGGGCGCACGCATGTTCGGCGTTGGGGCAAGGCAAGACCTTGTGGGGCACACCGCTTTCGGTGTAACTGGGATGTCGGTAAACAGGAACGCCATAGCCCGCGAAAGCGGGAATGCCTTCCGCCCGCAGCGCCCTCAAAAATACATCCCGATGCACGCCGCCAAACGCTTCAGCGTTGTAACGGATGACGAAAAAGTAGTAGCCGCGCTGCGTGATACGCTCGTCCCGCTGGAGCGGTTCCAACCCGCCCAGTTGGCGCAATTGCTCCGCCAGCCATGCCCCGTTTTCCATGCGCCGTCGCGTTTGTTCTGGCAAGCGTCGCAGTTGCGCCCGCAGCATCGCCCCTTGCCACTCGCTCAACCGAAAGTTACCTCCGACGATGTGGTGCTCGTAGCGTCCGACGCCTTTAGGGCGACCGCAGTTGTGCAGCGCCCAGATGCGGTCTGCTAAATCCCCATCGTCAGTGACGACTGCGCCGCCTTCGCCCGCCGTCAAACTTTTGCTCTGCTGGAAACTGAAGCCACCGCAAGTGATGTGGGCACCGACTTTCCGTCCGCGCCATTCTGTCCCGTGCGCGTGGGCGCAATCTTCTACGACGGGTAAACCGTGCTTTTCAGCGATCGCACGGATGCGGTCAAGGTCGCAGGGATAACCCGCGTAATGGACGACGCAAATCGCTTTCGTCCGCTCAGTGACGGCGGCTTCAACAGCGTCGGGGTCAATTTGGTAAGTCGTTGGGTCAATGTCCACGAAGACGGGGACACCGCCGCACAAAACGACCGCATCGGCGGTGGCGATAAAGGTGACGGCAGGGACGATCACCTCGTCGCCGTGCCGGAGGTCTAACGCCCACAACGCCACCATTAAAGCGACCGTGCCGTTGCAAACAGCGATGCAGTAACGGGCATCGTGGTAACTCGCCCACTCTCGTTCAAACTGGGCGACTTCACTGTGTTCGTCAGGTAAGCCGACCCGACACCATTCGCCCTTTTCCAGCACCTGCAAAATCGCCTGTCGCTCCGCATCGCCGGTTTCAGGCCAGCGCGCCGTCAACCCCTTCGGCGCGACGGGTGTGCCGCCCAATGCTGCCAAGTGCGCCATCGCCTGCCACCCTCCTGCTTTTGCGCGACTCGTTTACACAGCGTTTGGTGCGCCGCTACCCGCCGACCCGCCATTCCAAAATGCCCACCGAAAAATTCGGACGGGCAACGATTTCCAGCCGCAACTTGGTCGTAACGATAGGCTCAAAAGTGACGCGGTTGAAGCGGTCTTTAGCGACGCCGTAGCCTGATGGGTTGCGCGCCTCTTGCCACGCTTTTCCGTTCCACCACAGCACCCGCCACCGTTGTGGGACACGGCAACCGCCGCCGACGGGTTCGTCATCAAACCAGTAAACTTCGCACCAAGAGATTTTGCGCGGCTGCGTGAAGGTATATTGCACCCACTCCGCTGTCCCGCGACGGTCCCACGCCGTCCAGCGAGGAATGCTGCGGTCGCAGGAGTTTTGCGGTAGCAATCCGTCATGCAAAGCATCAACGGTGTCGGCGTGCCAAGTGTGAGACGCTTCCGCGACGACGCCCACGACTTCCTTCCACTCGTGCCCTTGTTCGCCTTCGTCGGCGATACGCGGGAAGACGCTGATGCGCAACCGCGCGCAACCCATCGGGATGAGCGCGACGGCTTCAACGGGCTCATCCGAACGCGCGGGGCTGTCTTGCAGCGGACCGACGATGCCACCGACCATAGCCCATTGCGGGATGCGTTTTCCTTTCGCGCGCAATTCAATTGGGGCGTTGTCAATGGTGAAGGGCTGCGACGGCAGCGGTTTGCGTTTCTTGACAATTTCAAATGAGCGCTCGGGACGGTTCACATCAACCATCAACCCGTAATTCCATGCCGTCGTCGGAAAAACTTCCCACGCGACCCAATCACCCTGCTCGTGATACTTTTCCCATCGCTCACCGATTTTCAACGAGAACCAAAGCGGACCGTAACGCACCGATATGGAGTTGCGTTGCTTTTCCCAAACCTTCACCGTCAGCCGCATTGGCAAACTCAATAGCACCTTGTCGCCATCGCGCCATTCTCGTTCAACGATGGCGAACGAGTTTGGCTTGACAGTTCCTTTGAGTCGGCGATTGTTCACCTGCACACTTGCACCCTCACACCATGTCGGGATGCGCAACGCCAAAGGGAAGCGAACAGGTTTTCTCGTTTGAACGGCAATTCTCACCGTTTCATCAAAGGGGTAATCGGTGTCAACGACAATGCGCACTGGAGTGCCGTCACCGACTTTTGCAGTCACCTCGCACGGGGCATAAAGAATTGCCGCCAAACCGTTGTTGGGCGTCGCCATCCATAAATGCTCGGCGAAACTCGTCCAACCTAAACCGTGATTGTGTTGGCAACAGCGGTAAGTCTCAAAGGGTTCGTAAGAAAGCATCGTGCCGGCATTTTGCAGAAAGGGCGCTTTGTTGCCTCGGTCCAGTTGCACCATGTTGGGCGCCGTCAAGTAATGCAGCGCTTTGTAGTCGGGCGTGAACGCCGCGGGCAGCGAGTTGAAGGCGACCTCCTCGGCGCGGTCCGCCCAAATTCCGTCGCCCGTGACGCGCACGAGCATCGCATGGCTCTTGATGAACTCCGCCATGCTGCAAGTTTCTGCCGCTTGCTGCGGACCGGTGTAGCCAGGTCGGCAATTTTCGTCGGCGGCGAACATCCCGCCCGGCATTTGCCCGTAGATGTCCATGACCGTCGCGTAATTACGCACGGTCGCATGCAAGTAACGGATGTCTTTGGCGACTTGCCAAAACTGAGCGGGTTCGCGGAAGCCTTGACAGATGTTGACGCCGTGCCAAGTCGGGATGCCGCCCGTCCAATCGGCGGTTCGTTCGTGGACGATGCGAGCGAGGTCAAGCAGCCACGCTTCACCCGTGTGGTTGTAAAGCCAGAGCACACTGTCCAGCAAGTCGCCGCCCCGCCACTTTTGCCAACTGCCCGGCAACAAGTCTTCAAACGGCACCGTCATCAGCCAGCGGCAAAACCGCAGCAGGAACGGGATGACGCGCTTGTCGCCCGTCGCCTCAAAGTGGGTTCGGAGCGCTTCCAGCGCTAACATGTTTGGCCACACATCGCGGTGGCGCCAATTTTCGCGGGGACCGAAATAACCGCTATCGTCTTGGCTGGACAGGATGGCGTCAATCCACTGGCGCGCTTCGGCGATGAGGCGCCGGTTGCCTGTGAGGTAAGCGAGCGCTGTGAACCCGCGCAGCCAATAGGGCAACTCTTCCCAATGCGAGTGCCCTTCGCCTTGAGGGTTCGCCCACGCATTGCCGTCCCAGCGGCACCAGGGGCTAATTTCGGGCAAGTGTCCCAACAAACCATCAGCCATCAATTGTAGTTGCGTTTCCAACCACCCTTTGGGCGCGATGCTGCCCGTCGGGAGTTTGATGAGCGGCGACGGCAAAAGGGGCGGACGGTTCCCCCTGTAAAAGCGGTTGACCCCGCGCATCGGCAAGCGTTCCACATGGCGCACGACCACATCCTCTCCTTTGCCCAACGCTGTCAGCCCCATCGCTAACACCAGCACCGCAGCGCAGCGGCGCAGCATCTTTCGTTGCCCCCTTTCGTCAAGGGCATTGTAACACGCCGGCTGGCAACGGCTGGGGCGTGCGTTTACGGCACGGTAACGCTACCTTTTTGTGGGGTATCGCAGGCTGCCGTTCGTCGCGCGTCTCAAAAGGGGTGAGGGTCAATGCACTTGGAAGTGCAAGTCAGCACGCCCTACTTGCCCGCACAAACGGCGGTGCGGTTAGTCGGCGTGTTGTTCACCGTCACCGACATCCCTGCCGCCACTGCACCGCTGCGGTTAATTGTCGTCGTGGACAAGAGCGAAAGCATGATGCTGCCGATGGTGACCGCCGAGCAACTGGAATTGTTGCGGCGCAAAGGGATCTTGCGCCAAACGGTGCGGGACGGCGTGACGGTATGGGAATATTCGGGGGCGATGGTACCTGAACTCGCCAACGCCCCGCGCGGCGTTGACTTCGTGAAGGACGCATTGCGCCAAGTCATGGAGCGGTTGACCAACGCCGACGAATTTGCGCTGATTGCGTTCGCCGCGTTTGCCCGAACGGTCATCCCGCTCAGCAGCGGGGCACAACGCCGTGCCCTGTTGCGCGAACTGGACCAATTGGAGACGCTGGAGTTGGGGCAAGAGACACGGCTCAGCGTCGGCTTGCAGGAGGCGCTGAACCAACTGCATAGAGCGTCTTCTGAAGGGCTTGTCAACCGCATCGTCGTGCTGACGGACGGCTTTGCCCAAGACGAAAGCGATTGCTACACGGTCGCCGCGCAAGCCGCGGCGCAAGGTGTTGCCATTTCCACTCTCGGGTTGGGCGCACAATTCAACGATGAACTGATGACGGCGTTAGCAGACCGAACGGGCGGTGACGCCGAGTGGGTGCCTGACCCATCGCGCATCCCCGAAGCGATGGCGCAAGAGTTTGAACGCGCCCGCCACATCGGCGCGCCACAAGCGCAATTGCTGCTCACGCTCAGCCAAGGCGTGGAAGTGCGACGGGCGTATCGGGTGCAACCGACTTTAGCCCCTGCGCCCGCACAAGTCGTCGGCGACCGCATGATCGCTGTGCAGTTGGGCGATTTGGTGGCGGGGCAAACGGCGCAAGTGCTGACGGAATTGCTGGCGCCGCCCCGACCGGCAGGCGTTTTTCGGTTGGCGCAAGCCGCACTGCGATGGCGCACGACAGCGGGCTGGCAGCAGTCGGCGCCAACGGATGTCCTTGTCACTTACACAGCCGACGCCGCTCAAAGCGCTTTCGTCAACCCTGTCGTCGCGCGGGCGATGGAGATGGTGGCGGCAGCGAATTTGCAAACGCGGGCGTTGCGCGACTTGCAAATGGGCGATGTCGTCGCCGCGACGAAGCGCTTGGAGGCAGCGGCGACCCGCTTGCTCAACCTCGGCGAACGGGCAAAAGCGCAGGAGACGCTCAAGCTTGCCCAGCAGTTGCAACAAGGCGGACAAATCACACCTGAGCAAACGAAGCGGTTGCGCTACCAGACGCGGCGCTTATCCTGAAACGATGGCCGTAAGCGCCGCAAAATTTGTCGGGCATATCCTTGACGGTCACGGAACGCCGAAGGCGATGCGCAAAGCGTTTGTTGGCACAGGAAGGGGGAGAAAAGGGTGACGGTCAGCGACATCGGTTGGTCGGTGTTGAAGTTGCTCATTATTTTGGGTTGCGTCATGGCGGTCGTGCCCTTCATCATTTGGGCGGAGCGCCGCTTTATCGCGTTCATGCAAGACCGTTACGGACCCAACCGCGTCGGTCCAGCGGGCTTGTTGCAGAGCATCGCCGATGGTATCAAGTTGCTGTTCAAGGAAGAGATTGTGCCCGCTGGTGCAGACAAAGCCGTTTACTTTCTGGCGCCGATGCTGACGATGGTGCCGGCGTTGTGCGCCTTCGCCGTCATCCCCTTTGGACCTGACGCGCAAGTCGTAGACATCAATGTCGGCGTCCTTTACATCTTGGGCTTGGGCAGTTTGGCGGTTTACGGCATCGTGTTAGCTGGCTGGGCGTCCAACAGCAAGTATGCGTTGCTGGGCGGGTTGCGCAGTGCGGCGCAAATGCTCAGTTACGAGTTGGGTGTCGGGTTAGCCGTCGTTGTCGTCGTGATGATGACAGGGACACTGAGTTTGCGGGGCATCGTGGAGGTTCAAAGCAGCCCGCTGACTTTTTGGTGGTTCGGGCGTGAGGTGGTCATCCCCTTTTTGCCCAACTGGTTGGTGTTCAAGCCGTTGGCTTGGCCGGCACTGGCGATGTTCCTTGTCGGGGCGTTTGCCGAGACAAACCGACCGCCTTTTGACTTGCCCGAAGCCGAAGGGGAATTGGTCGCAGGCTACCACACGGAATACACGGGCATGAAGTTCGCCATGTTCTTTTTGGGCGAATACGCCAATGTCGTCACCGCCAGCGCGATGGTCACGACGCTGTTTTTGGGCGGATGGAGCCCCATCGTTTGGGTCAGAGGGTCGGGCATCTTACCCCCGTTGGTGTGGTTCCTGCTGAAATTGGTGGCGCTGCTGTTCGTGTTCATCTGGGCGCGGGCGACGCTCCCCCGCATCCGTTACGACCAACTCATGCAACTGGGTTGGAAAACCCTTTTGCCCATCGGCATGGCAAACATCGCCGCGTTGGGGCTGTGGGACGCATTGGTCGTGCTGAACCGCTGACATGGGGGGAGGACAGCGGTGGTGCGATGCCGCATTGCAATCATCGCCTCGCTGTGTGGGCTGCCTCTCGCGGTGTTGAGCGCGCCGGCGACAACACGGCAACGGTTTGAGTTTCGCAAGGTGCTGATGGGTGTGGAGTGTCGCCTCGTCCTTTACGCCCCCGACGCACCCCGCGCCCGCGAAGCCGGCGCCGCCGCTTTTGACCGCATCGCCGCACTGGACGCCGTCATGAGCGACTACCGCCCTGACAGCGAACTGATGCGGTTGTGTGCCGTCGGGCACCACGCACCCACAAAAGTTAGCCCCGATTTGTTCACGGTGTTGCGCACGGCGCTGGACATCGCTCAAGCGAGCGATGGGGCTTTTGACATCACCGTCGGTCCGTTCGCGCGGTTGTGGCGACAAGCGCGCCAAACGCGTCAACTGCCGACACCGTCGGAACTCGCGGACGCCCGCACCAAAGTCGGTTGGCAAAAAATTTGCCTTGACCCTGAAAAGCAAACGGTGCGTCTCGCCGTTGCGGGCATGCAATTGGATTTGGGCGGCATCGCCAAAGGCTATGCCGTTGATTGCGCTTTGCAAGTGCTGCAACGGTTTGGCGTGGCGCAAGCGATGGTGGAATTTGGTGGCGACATCCGCTTGGGCGACCCGCCACCGCATCGTGCGGGATGGCGCATCCGGTTGCCCGAAGGGGCGCAACCTGCCGTCATGGAACTTGCCCGATGCGCCGTCTCCACTTCAGGCACAACGGAGCAATTTGTGGACATCAACGGACAGCGTTACGCTCACATCATTGACCCGCGCACGGGGTTAGGCTTGACGCGCTTAACGGTAGCGACAGTCGTCGCCGATTGCGGGCTCCTTTCCGACCCGCTGGCGACAGCGGTGTGCGTGTTGGGGCGCGAAAAGGGTGAACAACTCGTCCGCCGCTACAACGCCCGCATCGTTTTCTTCCGCCAAGCCCCGTAGAGGCGGGCAACCGTTTTCGCCATCAGGCGCAGGGGTATCGTGTGCCGGCGCCGTTATGCCGTAAGCGTTGAAGGGCTGGCGGGGCGACCTGATGGGTCGCCCCGATCCAATGGCGTTCAAATAAGCCGCGTTCGCCCCGGCACGGCGACGGGGTCAACGGGCATCGGACCGAAGGCGTTGAGCTGCTCCACCCGTTGCAGGTAGTTTTCCTGCGAATTGAGGGCTTGCTCCCAAGTGACTTCTTGCCCCGTGTAAGCCGCCATGCGCCCCATGATGGCGGTCAGCGTGCTTTCGGTGACTTGTGCCGCTTCGTTGATGTAGGGACCATCGCCCCGCAGGCTCTGAATGAGGTGCACATGCTCTTGCACATACGGGTTGGGGCGTTGACCGTCGTAGCGCCACTGTTGCCCGTCACGGGTGCGGATCCAGCCGGCAGGATTGGCAACGCCGTGGGTACCGACGACATGCTCGCCGACGCGGTTGGCGCAACCGTCAATCTGCCGGCACATACTCAACACCCGCACGCCGTTGGGATACTCAAACTCAATCGCGAAGTGGTCGTAGATGTTGCCGTAAACGGGCGCGGTGCGGGCTTGCCGACCGCCCACGCCCATCGCTTTGACCGGATGCGCCCGCAGCACCCAGTTGATGACGTCTAGGTTGTGCACATGCTGCTCCACGATGTGGTCACCTGACAACCAAGTGAAATAGAGCCAGTTGCGGATTTGCCACTCCACATCGCTCATCTCAGGGCGCTTCTGCACCGACCACAACCCGCCTTGGTTCCAGTAGCAATAGGCTGCCACGATGTCGCCGATAACGCCGTCGTGCAACCGCTTGACAGTTTCGCGGTAGCCGAAATCGTGGCGGCGCTGCGTGCCAGCGACGACCGTGAGCCTCTTTTGCCGAGCGATTTCGGCATACTGCAACATCACCCGCACACCTGCGGGGCAAACAGCGACGGGCTTCTCCATGAAAATGTGTTTACCCGCTTCAACGGCGGCACGGAAATGCACGGGACGGAACGCCGGCGGCGTCGCCAAAATCACGATGTCCACGCCGCTGTTGATGACACCTTTGTAGTTGTCAAAGCCTGTGAAGCAACGGTCAGGCGTGACATTGCAGCGGTCTTTCAACTGTTCTTTAAGGCGATTGAAGGAACCTTGTAAGCGGTCAGGGAACAAATCACCCAGCGCGTAAATTTCCACAGCAGGGTCGGCGTTGGCGCAATCAATGGCAGCGCCCGTGCCGCGCCCGCCACAGCCGATGACGCCGACGCGCAATTTGTCCGAACCTTGCGCGTGCACGAAGGGAACGGTGACGCCCATGACCGTCGTCGCCAGCGCCGTCTTGAGAAACGCCCGACGGCTGCAACCTTCCCGCTCCCGTTGTTCGTCCGCCATTTTGCCATCACCTCTCGCTGCACGAGATTGAACGCCGCCGCCGACAATTTTGACGAATGGGCTGCCGTGCCGTAAAATGGCGGGTGCAGACGACGCAAAAAGGGAGGCAACGCGCTGATGGCGCTGCGGGGTAATCCGCCGTTGCCCGAATGGCTTAAAACGAAGTTGCCCAAACGCCGTTTCGCTGAACCGTTGCGATCGGAGTTAGAGCGGCAGGGCATCCACACCGTCTGCCAGAGTGCCCGTTGCCCCAACATCGGCGAATGTTTTGCGCGGGGCACGGCGACTTTCATGTTGCTGGGGGAGACATGCACCCGTAGTTGCCGCTTCTGTGCGGTGGTGACGGGGCGGGGCGAACCCGTTGACCCCTTTGAGCCGTTGAAAGTGGCGGCGATGGTGCGCAAGTTGGGGTTGCGCCACGCCGTCATCACTTCCGTCGCCCGCGACGATTTGCCCGACCAAGGGGCGACGCAGTTCGCCAAAACGGTGCGCGCCATCAAAACGCTCTGCCCGACGACAACGGTGGAAGTGCTCACGCCCGATTTCAAAGCCCGCAAGGATTTGATCGCCCTCGTCGTGGACGCGCAGCCTGAAGTTTACAACCACAATGTGGAGACTGTGCCCCGCTTACAAAAACTGCTCCGTCCGCAAGCGGGTTACGAGCGGAGTTTGCGGGTGCTGGAAATCGTCAAGGAATTGCAACCGACGCTGCTGACCAAATCGGGGCTGATGGTCGGGTTGGGTGAACGCATGGACGAAGTGGTGGGTGTGCTCAAAGATTTGCGGCAGGTCGGCTGCGACATCGTGACCATCGGGCAATACTTGCGCCCGACGCTGCGGCATTTGCCGGTCGTCCGATATGTGCCGCCGGATGAGTTTGCCGAACTGGAGCGCATCGGCTACGCGTTGGGGTTTCGCTTTGTGTTCGCGGGACCGTTCGTCCGCAGTTCCTACTTGGCAGACTTGGCGCTGGACGGCAACCTTGTCGCTGCACCGTGAACGCGCACGGCGATTTACCGAGGCGCCATGAAATGCGTCGTTGATTGCGGCGGTGACTGCAGCCGTCAGCGCCGAGACGACGCTACCATCGCAAAGGGTGGGCGACGATGACCCGATGGACGACCTGGTTGTTGGTCGCCATTGCTATGTGCGGCATCGTGGGCATCGGCGTTTTTCAAGTGCGACGGCATTTGCCGACACCGATGGAACTGGCGCAGGTGCTCCAGCGGGAATTGACCCACGCCCTCAAAGTGCCTGTGCACATTGAACGCGTTGAAGTGGGCATTACCGGGGCGACATTGCGCCACATCCGCATCCTGCCCGACCATCGTTCGCCGACAGGCTTTCTGTTAACGGTGCCGCAGGTGCGACTGCAATGGTCATGGCGGTTGTTGTTGTCGCCTGCGCGATGGCGACGGGTCGTGCAGGAACAGTTGGCAAACGCTTTTAGGCAAGTGCTTGTCAGCAACGCCACGCTGTTTTTGTGGCGGGACCGAGCGGGGCGCTGGAATGCCAGCCCGCTGCTTGCTGCTCCGGCTCGCTCGCGCACCGCTTTGCCGCCTGTTCAATTCCGCGAGAGCACTGTGGTGCTGGAAGACGAAACGCTACCGTTGCCCGATGGGAGACCGTTCCGTCTGCGGTTAACGCGGGCACACGCTGAGTTCCGCCGCCATGCGGACCGCGACACGATAGTCGTTCGCGGTCAGATCGCCCCGCCATTAGGCACTCCGGACAGCGCCGCAGAACTGCACCTCACGGAATTGGTCACCGAGCAGGGGCGCACCACGCAAGGGCAATTACGGGTGCAGGGTTTGCAGATTGCCGCGTTGCCTCAACGGACGCGCCGGCTGGTGCAAGGACGGTTGAGGCTTCTGAGCGGAACGGTGCTCGCCGGCAATTTGGAATGGACGCGGCGAGGGCAAGCTGTGGAATTACGCGCAACGGCGCGTGGGCGCGCCGTCGTGCTGTCTTGGCGCACGGTCAACGGTGCGTCTGCGGTATCCCGCTTGCACGACGCTGTCGTCACCGCTGCGTTACAAATGAACGGCAAACGCGTCGACCGTTGGCGCGTGGCAGTGCGGCTTGACCGACCCCATCCTTATTGGGGGCAAGGGCGTTTGAGCGCAGAAGGACGGCAACGGTCTTGGCGGGTACGGTGGCAAGGCAAGGGGCTGCACATCGCCGCTGTGCGTCAACTCGTTGACCCTGAGGTCGCAGCGCGCATACCGTTGAGCGCTGGCGTCTTGAGTGGCACGGTCATCGCAGGACGACAGCCGCCGCACAAGTTGTGGATAGATGCCGATGTGAGTGGCGAACGACTCCGTTGGAATAAAGCGGTGGTGCAGCGCTTCGCCGCTTCGTTGGGCACCTGGCGCCCGTTGTTGACGCACCTGCCAACCCCGCAGCGCGCACGCATCCTTGCCCGTGTTGGGAGCCACAAGCGACAATGGCACGGCGTCGTCACTATCGCTGTCACCGCAGGCGTTACACAAGCGCACGCGCGCATCGCGTGGCAGGGCGATGAAGGCAGCGCTGCGTGGCGGATTCGCGCCTTCCCGCTGGGTTGGGCAACTTATCGGTTTGTCGTCGGGCAACGCGCGTTCGTGATGCGTTGGTCAGGCGGCAGACTGTCTGGCGAAGGAACGCTGCGGTGGCAGCCTGAACGATGGCGTATAGAACGAGCGACAGTGCGCTTGACGGATGGCACATTACAGACGCCCGGTCTCCCCCCCGCTCAAGTCGCTGCCGATGTCGTTGTGACGGGCACACGGTTCACGGTGACACAAGCCCGCTTGCAATGGCATGACCGTGCCGTCATAGCCGGCGCCGGCGAGTTTGTGCAGGGGCGTGCAGTGCGTTGGCGGGGCACGGTGACGCTCACGGGTTTAGCGGTAACGCGTTTGTCTGCATGGTTACATCGGGTCGCCGTTTTGCCGTTTCGTTTGTCCGCCAGCGGACCGGTGCAACTGGAAGGGCGCGGTGTCGGTCAACGCTGGTTGGCAAACGCCCTTTTGCACGAACCTGTCATTGAATGGGTATGGCAGGGGCGATGCAACAAGGTCACTGCAAACCGCGTGATGATCGTCGCGACACCGTCAGCGGTCATCGGATGGGGGACATCCGCCCAAATTACGCCGTTCCGTCGTTGGCAGATAGGCGCGGTTGCGGTGGAGTTGCCTGCAGCGATGCGATTGAGCGGTTGGCGGGCGGCTTGGGACGGGCGCACCCGCCAAGTCACTGTCACAGGCGATGTTTTTTTGCCGACTGTGACGGTGCACAGCGTGGTGGTGCGCAATGTGCGAGCGCACACCGAAATCAGCGCCCGTTTGGGCGGTGCAGCCTGGCAGGTGCATGTGACCGACCTCGCCGGTGAAACGGGACAGGGAGAGTGGACCGACGGATGGGTCGTCGTCCGCAACGATGCGACCGGTTGGCAACTGGCGGCAGCGGCGACAGGACGCGAGGTCATGTTGAGCGCGCTGAGCGGTTTCGCACGACAGTTCGCTGACGCCTTGCGCGGGCAGTTTACCGGTCAAATGGAGTTGCGGGCGCAACCGCAAACGGTGCGGTTACGGTTGGCAGGAGAGGTGCGCAACGCCTTTTGGTCGCGCGCCCAGACGACTGTGTTCGCCGCTCGCGTCCGCTTGACAACTTTGGCACTGGACGCGCAGTCGTCAGTCAACGGTTGGCGCGTTGCAGCGGTCAGTGGCGAGGGTGCGTTGTCAACGGTGCGCGTCACGCACGGTGCGGCGCGATGGGAAGCAGGGCTGCTGCATGCCCATTGGCTCGCCACGCAAACGCCGCAAGGGTGGCAGTGGGATGCCCGTGTGCCTCAAGCGCTCGTTTGGGCTGGGCAATGGAGGGGGCAAGTGAACGGTGACAGCAAACATTGCGTCGGACGCATCAGTTGGGCGCAAGTGGATGCGAGGCAACTGGTTGATGCGTTGCGCATCAGTCGCCTGATACCAGTGCGCCCAGCGGATTTGCCCCACCAAGGGCGGCTCGGTGGGTGGCTGCATTGGTCTGCCCGTCGTGCGGGCGATGCAATGACGGATTGGCACGCCGAGTGGGAAGGTGCTCTCACCATCACCGAAGGCGTTTGGCGCGATTGGACGGTCAAGTTGGCAGGCGCCCGCGTTAACGGAACAGCCACGCTGACCTCGGTCGGTGGACAACGCTTTGTGGGGCAGTTGCGCGGGGACATTGAAGGCGTGCATATTCTTTCGCCCGACGGTCAAGCCGTCCTGAACGGCACAGTGGTTTACGCGCACGATGGAGAACGCCCGACCGCAACGGTGCAATTGCACGGGCGATGGGGCTTGGTGTCGTTGCGCCGATTGGCGGAGCGCTTAAAGTTGCCAAAACCGATGCAGGGGATCGCGGAAGGCACGGTCGCGGTCGCTTGGAACGGGCATTGGCAGGCGGAAGGGCAAGTGCGGGTCCCTGCAGTCACCGTCGGGGAACATGTGCACTTGACAGAAGTAGCGGGCAATTGGACATGGCGCCCATCCGTGTTGGCGCTAAGGGGTTGGTCTGCGCAGTTCGGCGGTGGCACGGTGCGTTGGGATGGGACAATTGGCACCGCTGCCCCTTACCCTCTCACGCTGCGCTTGCAAGGCGACAACATCGCGCTCAGCGCAATGCGCACGGTGTTAGCCGAGTGGCAAACCCTAGAACGCAGCGAGCCGTCCTCCCTCTCGCCGATTTTGCAGGAAACCCCTTGGCGGGGCCGGATGGCTGTCACCGCGTTGTTGCACCAGGACAACCGACGGCAGCAGATAACGGTGGCGTTGAACGCCGCTGATGTGCGGTTGGGCGAGGCGGTGTTAGGCGCTGTGCGACTGGACTTAAACGGTGAAACGCCCTCGCAAAAGGGACAGGGGGCGTCGTCATTCAGCGGCACCGTGACGGTGCAACGCAACGGAACGGTCGCTGAGATGCGGTGGCAAACGCAGGCGTCCCGCTGGCAAGTAACTTGGCGGGCAGGGCAGTTGCCTTGGGCGACGGTAAAAGGGTTGGCGATGGCGTTTGGTGGCGAACGACAGTGGTCCGAGACGGTGCGCCAGTGGTTGGCGCTCCCGTTATGGGGTGACCTGTGGACGACGGGCGAAGCGGAAGGCGAAAAGGGACAGGTCATGCGGTTGCGAGCGGAGGTTTCTGCCCCTCGCGTCACTGGCGTCGGCGATGAACCCTTAGCGGTGCGTGTCAATGTCCTGCGGGACGAGAAACGGTGGCGGGTGCAATTGGCGCAACTGCAGCAACGCGGGGCGACGGTCAACGGATGGGTGGTCGTCAACGACGACGGCGCAGTGCACGGCGACCTGCAAATTGACGGCGTGCGTCGGGGGACGCTGCGCGGCGTCTTGGCGCTGTTGGGCATACAACGCCCTCTACCGTTGCCCAACGGTGTGTTAAGCGGGGCGCTGCAGTTAGGTGGCACGGTGCGGCGATTGAAAGCGGTCGGCAGTTTGCAAGCTGAGGATGTGCGCTGGGCAGGATGGCGGTTGCCCCTCATCGTGGTGCGGCAATTTACAGTAGATGGGCAATTCGTGCAAGTGGCTCCAGGAGATGGCGAAATCCGATGGAACGGTAATGTGCCCCCCGCGCGGTTTTGGGTGCGGCTCTCCCTTGACGGACGAGGGCAAATTGAAGGGCGTTTAACTTTGCCGCGCGTGCCTTTGCACGCGTTGCTGCCGCCTGAAGTGGCGGTGCGCGTGACCGAGGGATGGGTGCAAGGCGAATGGGAATTACGCGGGACATGGCACACCCCCCGCTTGATAGGGCGTTTGGACGGGAGTGTGCGGGGCGTTACGCTCTCTGCGCGCCCAGATAGTCGGTTCACCTTGCAAAATGTCCGTTGGCGCCTGACCGCTGACGGGACGACGGCGCGGTTGGAAGAACTGACCGCCAATTGGGGCGGTGGGACAGTGACAGCGGTAGGCACATTCACCCTCCAAGAAGGCGGGTTGCAAGATGCCTTTGCCAACACGGGGGAACTTACCGTCCGCGTTCAAAACAGCCAAACCGTTTGGAACGGCACGCTGTTTGCCATCTACGACGGTGTGTTCAGGTTAACCCTGCGCGACCGCAAAATAGTCGCAGCGTTGGAAGGCGTCGCTGGCAACGGATGGCGCGTTAATGGGCGCGCTGCGTGGACGGATGCCTTTTGGCAGACGCCCGACCGCAGCGGCTGGGATTGGTTAGCGCGCGGTGCGTGGGATGTCGCCCTTGACCTTGACGGTTTTCGGTGGCAGACGAAAGGTGCCAGTGCCCGATTGACCGGCACATTGCGTTTAACCGGCAAAGGCGCCGAACCGCCGTTGCTGGCGGGCGACATTGTCGTCTCTGACGGCAACATCGCCCAGTTGGCTATCGGCCGAAGCGGGGCGGGGCAGTGGGCTTATCCACCAGCGGTGCGTTTTGCCGTCACCGCACGGGTAGGTGAGGGGCTATTTTTGCGCAACCCGCAGGCGTCGGTGTTGTTGGACGGCGCCGTGCGCGTAACAGGGACATTGGCGCAACCCCGTGTGGAAGGTGAAATCCGAGGGCGGACAGGTATCGTGCGGTTGCCCGCCAGCGTCCTCACCTTGACAGACCTGTCGTTGCCTTTTGCCGCCACGGTAGACCCCCTCACGAAGACATGGCAGTGGACAGCCCGCTTGCGGGTAGAAGGCGAAACGCAGGTGGACATTCACCGCATTATCTTTTTCGTGTCGGGTCCTGTAGACGAACAGTCGCAGCGGTTGGGCATTTTGCCGGCGGTCACGCTGTTGGCGACACCGCCGTTGCCGGAACGCACGCTGTTGGAGCGCTTGTTTGGGGTCAGTTTGGCGCAGTTGTCGCAGGCGCTCACCGATTGGCAGCAACTTTTTTCCGGAGCGTTGGTGCAGAGTTTCATGGGCGACTTATTGGCGCCGCTGACGACACCCCTCGCTGCAGCGTTGCACCTCTCTGAAATCAGCCTCGTGCGGGAGCAAACGACGGGGCGCCGATGGCTGCGGTTAGGGCTACCCCTCTCACCGCGATTGCACATCTTATGGCGGCAAGGGCTGTCCGCTGGTGACCCTTCCGCCATTGAGGTGCAATACTTTTTGGACAAGCGAACATCCATTACCTGGATGAAGCAGGAAAACGAGCGGGCAGAAATCCGCATCCAAACATCTGTGCGTTTCTGACGAAGCGGAACGACGGCGTGCGCTTAAACGACACCGTTGCGGAGCGTGGTGATGGTCGTGCGACGCAACAATCGGGAACAGCGACGACGCGACCGAGGTCCGGTGGACGCGCCGACAGTCAACAAACCGCCTTTTGATGAGGTGGTAGACCGTTACTACGACAATGTCTACAACCTCGCGTTTCGGCTGATGGGCGATTACGAAGAGGCGCGAGATTTGACCCAAGAGGTGTTCATTCACGCCTTTCAGGCTTACGACCGGTTTCGGGGCGATGCCCAAGTGTTCACTTGGCTCTACCGCATCACCGTCAACTTGTGGAAAAACCGTATCAAACAGTTACAACGCGAACGCGAGCACCGATGGGAGGTCCTGCCGCCGGACGAACTGGACGAGGAAGACGAAGACGCCGAGCCGTTTGAGTGGGAAGACACCCGCTTATCGCCCGAGCGGTTGCTGGAACAGAAAGAATTGTCCGAAGCCATCCAAAGAGCCATTGACGAGTTGCCCGAAGACCAACGGGCAGCGTTAGTTTTGTGTGACATAGAAGGGTTAAGTTACAAGGAGATCGCTCAGATGTTAGGGTGCTCGGTGGAGGCGGTGAAATCGCGGCTTTTTCGCGCTCGTTCCACGCTGCGCAAGAAACTGCGCCCATTTTTGGAGCGGTGACAACCGCCTGCCCCGATGGTCTAACAAAATGGGCGCTACTCCTCGCAGAACAGCAAAAACCGTTTCGGAGGTCATTGGCATGGGACGCTGGATCGCTTTGTTCGCCTGTTGTGCGCAATTGCTGGTGTCTCTTGCGGCAAACGCTCAGGAAATAGAGGGACGAGAAGTCGCTGAGGTGCGCATAGAGGGCAACCAACATGTCCCTACGGAGAGCATCTTGCTGGTCATGGAGACCAAGCCGGGGCGCCCGTTTTCCATCGCACGGTTGGAACAGGATTTGCATGCGATTGATGACATGGGGTTTTTTGCCAAGGAACCGGTCGCCTTGCCCATGTTGACCCCCGAAGGGCGCATCATCGTCGTCGTTCGCGTCTTTGAAAATCCCGTCGTAAAGGACATCCAGTTCCAAGGCAACACAGCAATCCCTGCCGACCGACTGAGGGCGTTGATGCGCACACAAGTCGGCAGTGTGTTGAACATCCGCACGCTCCAGCGGGATCTGCAGCGGTTGCAGGATTTTTATTTAGACAGCGGCTATGTCGCCCAAATCGGTGCGCCCGATATCCGCCCCGATGGCACCGTCGTGGTTCCCGTGCAGGAGTTAAAGGTCGTCAGCGTGAAGGTGGATTTGGGGCAAAAACCCAAGACAAAAGAAAAAGTCGTGTGGCGCGAGATTAACTTGCGACCGGGACAGTTGTTCAATCGCCGCACCGTTGAGGAAGACCGGCGCCGACTGTTCATGTTGGACATCTTTGAAGAGGTCAATGTGGAACCGCGTGAAGCGACCGACCCCAAAACGGGGGAACCGGGCGTTGAAGTTGTTTACCGCATCAAAGAGAAACGCACAGGGTTAGCCAACGCGGGTCTGGGTTACAGTTCCCGCAACGAAATCGTGGGGTTCGTCGCCGTGCAAGACACAAATTTTCGGGGCACCGGGCAGCATTTGCGATTGATGGTGGAATTTTTTGACCGCAAGGGCTTTGATTTCTACTACTACCGCCCGTGGGTGGACAGTAAGCGGACGGGCGTTGCCGTCAACATTTTTGACCGCAGTTTTTTCCGTGAACCGACTGCCGCCATCGCTTTAACAGGCGGCGGCACATTGGACGAGAATGTCCTGTTCTCCGAAGACCGACGCGGTCTCCGTTTGAGCGCCCGCCGCCCGAAAGGCGATTATCTTTGGAACGAACTGAAACTTCGTTTGGAGCGGGTGAGGTTTACGCAGCACCAAATTGTCAACGGCGAAATTGAGCAGGGACCAAAGTCAGACCAAGGATGGGTTTCGGGCATTGCGTTCAGCCGCCTCTGGGACACGCGCGATTTCCCCTTTGACCCCTCGCATGGCACCTACTTGGAAGGCGAGTTAGAACTGGCACCGCAGCTTTTGGGTGGCTCCCGCACTTTTGCCAAACTGACACTGGACTGGCGCCGCTATGTCCCTAAGGGACGGACGACGGTGTTGGCGACACGGCTGTTGTTAGGCACTTCGGTCGGTGCGTTGCCCGTCTTTGAAAACTTTTTCGTCGGCGGTGCGGAGACATTGCGCGGTTACACGATTGACCGTTTCGTCGGACGCCACATGATCGTGCTGAACGCCGAATTGCGGCGCCGGTTCCGCCGGGAGTTGCAGGGCGTTTTGTTCGTGGACATCGGTGACGCGTTCGGTGGTCCTAACTCGCTGGACTTGAAGGATGGCACACCGTCCCCCCGCACCAGCCCTCGCCTCAAAATCGGCTACGGTGTCGGTGTGCGTTTTATCACGCCGTTCGGGCCGCTGCGTTTTGACTTCGGCTTCGGCGAGGAGGGGCACCGCACCCACTTCAGCGTCGGTGCCGCCTTCTAACGCTGAAAACGGTGTGTCATGTGACCGCTTCACGCCCCTTGAAGGGTAGGGGCGTTGCCATCCAAGGTGGCGGACGCTAAAAAACGCGCTGGTGCGCACGAGACCGTTCAAACCGAGGTGAGTAAGATGTTGACCCGATGGGTGTCTGTCGCTTCGGTCGCCGCGTTGGTCATACTGACAGCCTTGCGGGCAATGACTTTTGCCCCCGCCGATCAGCCTTTGACTTTGGGCTTGGTGGACATGCAAAAACTCATTGACGGCTATAAAGCATTGCAAGAGGACGACACCCGCTATCGCCAAACCGTCCAACGCCGCCAGCAGATGTTGGAAGTGCGGGAGTTGCTGGAACCCAAAGAGTGGGAAGAGTTAGACGCCTTGGAGCAGAAGGAAGCCGAGAACAAACTGTCCGACGCAGAGCGCAAGCGGTTGGAGGAACTGCGCAAATTGACCGAACAGCGCCGCGCCGAAATAGACCGCTTGCGGCTCAAGGGACAATTGACCGATGAAGAACGCAAGCGGCTGGAATATCTGCAGAATGTGCAGCGCTCCAACCAGCCGAAGTTGCAAGCGTTGGCAGACAAGTTCCGTCAGGAGTTGGACGAAATTAACCGCCGTGTCACCCAAATGCATCACAACCGCATCCGCGACGCCGCTAAGCAAGTGGCGCAACAGTTGGGCTTGAAACTTGTCCTCATCGGCGATGAAGACACCGTCCTCTACGCTGAGCCCACGCTGGATATCACCGAGAGGGTGCTGGCAATTCTCAACAGCGGCAAATGAACCCCGCAAAGTCAACATCTTTCGCGAGGTGACGGCGATGCGTTGGGTGATCGTCGGGTTGGCGGTCACAGTGCTAGCGCTGTTGTGTCGGCCGTGGCAAGTGTCGGGCAGCGTGCAAGGGTGGCAGGTCGGCGTGATAGACAGCGCCCGCATCGGGCGCGAGGGGCAATTCACAGACCTGCGGCGCACCTACGATGAGCAACGCCGCGCTTACTTGGAACTGATCAACCTCCGTCAAAATTACTTGATGCTGACGGGGTTGGAGTGGGCGGATTTGCGGCGGTTGGTCAGCAAGCCTCAACGCTCCCGCCAGGAGGACGAACGGTTGCAACAACTGCGCCGATTGGAACTGGAACGGGAAGCAGAATTGCAGCGTTTACAACAGACACCCCCCGCACAAATGTCGCCTGCAGACCGCGCCCGTTTGGAGGAATTGACCCGCCTTTGGAAGGAAGGACGGGAAGATTTAACCCGCTTGCGCGAGTTGATGGAGGAAGAATTGCGGCGCGTGGAAGCCGAACTCAACAAGGCAGTGGACGAAAAAGTGCGTGCTGCTATCCAAGCCATTGCCGCTCAACAAGGGTTGGATTTCGTGTTGGACAAAAGCGCCCTTTACTTCGTGCGCGGACAAGTCGTGGATATCACCGACGCTGTGCTGAAAACGCTTAACACCCCTGAATCGGCGGCGCCGACATCGCCGCAAGGCAAGAAGGCGGATAAGTGATGCGAGAGAGACAACGCCGACGCAAAGTCTGCTGGTGGGCAGTGCTCGCGTTCTGTGTCTTCGGTGCGGGGAGCGGCGTCGGCACCGAACCGCGTTGGGTGTTCGTGGACATCAACCGGCTGGTAGCGATGGCATTGGGCGAAGTCGGTGTCGTTCTACCTTTCCCTGCACCTGCGCCGTCACCCCGCGTAACGCAATGGACGGTTTTCCTGCCCGCGGTGCCCACGATAGAGGCGCTGGACGGCGCTGTGGCGTCGGTCGCCCGATGGCGGTCGTCGTGGATGTCAGCGATAGAAAGTGAGGCGAACGCAGTATTGCGCACTGTTACAGCGCCGGAACATGTTGGCGTCCCCCGCCTTGCGATACCGGTGCGTCCGCCAATGCAAACGGGGCTGAGTCCCGAAGAGTGGCGGTTTCTGGTAGAGCAGGTGCAAACACAAATTGTTGAACGCGCCCGCATTCGGCTACGGTTAGCGTTCGCTGATCGTCTATCAGCAGTGGAACGGGAGCAATTGCGTCAGCGGTTGCAAGCGTTGGACGAAGCGCTGCGGTTACCGTTAGCCCCACCGCCTCCGTTACCGCCGCCACCAACAGTGCCGCCGTCAAGGTTGACAACGCTGACGCCTTTGACGGACGAGCAGCAAATTGTAGCGTTGGTCACTCCGAGCCCGAACGAAACAGAAACGACGGGACAATTGGTGGATTGGCGTTTGCCATCGCTGCCCTTAACGCCACGCGGCGACGAGCGGTTGGCTGTTTGGCGCGCCGTTCAAGCCTTAGCGGGGGCGTTCGCGACGGCGTATGGACGGGAACGCGGGTGGCGGGTCGTTTTTGACCCCACGCTGCCCGCCGACGACAAAACGGCGGAAGTTTTGGCGGCATGGCGGCAGTGGTGGCGCTAACCCGTAAGGAGTGAAGGCTCCATGGGCGTGCAGTTGCGTGAGCCGGTGACTTTGCAAGCGTTAGCCGAATTGGTCGGCGGCACGATTGTCGGCGACCCTCAAGTGGTCTTGACGGGCATCAGCGAGCCAGACCAAGCGGCGCAAGGCGATGTGGTCTTTGCGTGGACGAAACAACACGCCGAGTCGGCGTTTGCTGGATTGGCAACGGCTGTTGTCGCCGCCCCTGCGTTCGTCCGAGCGGGCAAACCGTGCGTGGTCGTGGACAACCCGCGCTGGGCTTTAGCGGTCGTGTTAGAGCATCTGTTCCCGCCTGCGCCGTTGCCCGCGTTGATTAGCCCGAAGGCGACAGTGGAAGACGGTGTCCAGTTAGGGGAAGGTGTATTTGTGGGTGATTTTGCGTTCATCGGTGCCGGCAGCGTTATCGGTGCGGGGACAGCCGTGTTTCCCCACGCTTACATCGGACGGCAAGTGCGGGTCGGCGCTCAATGTCGCATTCACCCCTTTGCCGTTTTGCACGACAGAGTGGTCGTGGGCGACCGCGTCGTCATCCATGCAGGCGCCGTCATCGGGCGGGAAGGGTTCGGGTTCGTTTGGGACGGTGCAGGGTTTCGGCGCATCCCTCAGGTGGGCATTGTCGTTTTGGAAGACGATGTGGAAGTAGGCGCCCATGTTTGCATTGACCGCGCGACTTTGAGCGAAACGCGTGTCGGGCGCGGCACGAAAATTGATAATTTGGTCCAAATCGCCCACAACTGTCGGCTCGGCGCCCATTGCATCATCGCCGGTCAGACAGGTTTAGCCGGCGGGGTAGTGGTTGGCGACGGGGTGATGATGGGAGGGCAGGTCGGGGTCGCCGATCATGTCCGCATCGGCGAAGGCGCTCAACTCGCCGCCAAAAGCGGGTTAATGACCGATGCACCCCCGCAAAGCCGTTGGGGCGGTTACCCCGCCCGCCCGCACCGCGAGTGGTTGCGCGTTGAAGCGGCGCTTGCTGAACTGCCCGACGCTTTGCGGCTGCTGCGGCAGCTAGTGCAACGCGTGGAAGCATTGGAGCGTCGCAGCGGATGAAACGCAGTGCACGAAAAACTCAGCGATTATTTGCCTGCACCGATACAACCTATTTCCGCTGCTTCGTTGAATTTTCCTTCTCGGCAATGCCTCGGAGGGCGCGTCT
>BEHT01000045.1 GCA_002898575.1 bacterium HR17 | reverse complement strand
TCCTTGACCTTGCGTTTTGGGCAACTTTCATGCCCACATAAAGAAAGTATGGGCAAAATACCGTTTCAGGTAAGTGGTCAGAATTGATGCATTAGACGGTGTATTTTGACCTACCACTAACCCTTCCCGCAGCGCTGAAGGAGAAGGGGGTAATGGTGAAATAGGTAGTGAGGGCATTTTAGCGCTTTAAAGGAGAAAAACCGTTCGGAGGGCGGTTCTCCTGAACCGCCGAAAAAAATTGGTCTGATAAAACGGCGCATCGGGAGATGCGCCCTCCGACTCTATCACCTACTTCTTGACCGTTACCCGCTGAGGGACGATCAAAGCCGCATAGTGACGATTTTGGCGATAGGCGCTACAATCAAAGCGACGCTAACGGGAAAGGAGTGAAGAACCGTGGCAGCGGATGGCAAGGACCGCAAGGGCGTGTCGCGGCGTGATTTTTTGAGAGCGGCGGGCGCTGGTGCGGTGCTCACGGAAGTATTGACGGGGTGTAAACCTGCCACCGAGGCGGAAGCCGCTCCCGCAAAACTCGTTCGCATCCCGAAAGCCCAAACGGTCACGGTGACTTTACGGGTCAACGGGCGAGCACACAAGGTGCAAGTGGAACCCCGCGTCACCTTGTTGCGTGTCCTTCGCAATCATCTCCATCTCACAGGCGCTAAGGAAGTGTGCGACCGAGGCGAATGCGGCGCGTGCACCGTGCTCTTGGACGGCAAACCCGTTTACGCCTGCATGATGCTGGCGGTGGATGCGGAAGGGCATGAAATCACGACCGTTGAAGGCTTGGCGAAAGGAGGCAAACTCCATCCCGTTCAAGAAGCGTTCATTGAACACGACGCGATGCAGTGCGGCTTTTGCATCCCTGGCTTCATCATGGCGGCTGCCGGTCTACTCAACGAGAACAAAAACCCGACACTGGACGAAGTCAAAGTCGCCCTGTCGGGCAACATTTGCCGCTGTGGCGTTTACCCCCGCATCTTTGCAGCCGTGCTGGATGCCGCCAAGCGGATGCAAGGCGGCGCGTGACGAAAAGACAGGGGAACGCCGGTGATGCGATTGTCGCCGACGCTCACAGAAATGCGTGACGAACGCCCTACTTTGTTGCTGTCCCGCATGCTGACTTTTGTGGAGTTGTTCGGTGAAGATGATGGATGATGCGGGGTTGGTGACGGCATGGCAGGGATTTTACGGTCAGAGGTCGTCGGTCAAGGATTTTGAGGCGCGGATGGAGTGGCGCGCTAACGCGCCCGACAAAAATCATCAGGCGCTTTGCGGGCGGACGGCATAAAGGCTACAAAAGGAGGCGGTGAATGATGGCTGCGCAAATCGGTGTGACAGGGCAACGCATCCCGCGTCTGGATGCGGTCGCGAAAGTGACGGGGCAAGCCAAATACACAGCGGACATCAACCTGCCCGACGCCAACCGCTATGCGGGGGGTAAAGTGTGGGACCGAATGCTGTTCGGCAAAATCCTGCGCTGTCCCCTCGCTCATGCCCGCGTCCGGCGCATTGAAACCAGCAAAGCCGAAAAGTTGCCCGGCGTGCGGGCAGTGTTGGTCATCGCGGGCGAAGGAGCGGAGTTGCAATATGCCGGTCAAGCCGTCGCCGCTGTCGCAGCGGACACCGAGGAGATCGCTGAAGATGCTTTGCGGCTCATTGAGGTGGAGTATGAGCCACTGCCTTTCGAGGTGGACACAGACCGCGCCTACGAAAAAGGGCAGCGGGGTGCCCCCCGCATTAATCGCTGGGGTGCGGGCGAAGACGGCTTCAAGGAAGCGGAGGTCACGGTGGAAGTGTCCGTCCGCACACCCGTGCAAATTCACACGCCTTTGGAAGCGCACGGCAGCGTCGTCGGTTGGGAAGCCCCTGACCGTGTCCTGGCGTTTGACAGCACGCAAGTGCTGTTTGCTGTCCGCGATAGCCTCGCCCGAGAACTCCAACTGCCCCCCGAAAAAGTGCGGGTCATTTGCGAATACATGGGCGGCGGGTTTGGTAGTAAACTGTGGATGCACCAGCATGTGCCCATCGCCGCCCGCTTGAGCAAGATGGCAGGGGGGTTGCCTGTCAAACTCATCCTGTCGCGCAAAGAAGTGTTCCTGACGACGGGTAACAACCCGGACTCCGTTCAGCACCTGCGCATCGGTGCCAAAAAAGATGGCACTTTTGTCGCGTTTTATCGGCGCTCTTACGGCACGGGCGGCATCGGTGGCGGGGCGGATTTGCCCGGTCCCTACTACCGCTTCCCGCACGGATATGTGGAGCATGTGGATGTGCAAACGAATGCGGGACCGAGCGCTCCCCTGCGCGCTCCGAAGCACCCGCAGGCAGTTTTCGGTGTTGAAAGCGCCATTGACGAGTTGGCGCGCGCGTTGGGTGCCGACCCCGTAGAGTTGCGCATCAAAAACGACCCCAACGAAATCCGCCGCAAAGAGTGGCAAATCGGTGCGGAGCGGATCGGCTGGAAGCAAAAATGGCAACCGTGGGGTTCACAAACAGGCGTCAAGCGGCGAGGCTTGGGCTGTGCCGCTTCCGCATGGGGCGGTGGGGGCGGTCCCGGCTCGCAAGCGGAAGTCCGCATCCATCGGGACGGGCGCGTGGAAGTGCTGCTGGGCACCCAAGACATCGGCACGGGCACGCGCACGGTCGTCGGTATCGCCGCAGCCGATGCTTTAGGCTTAACCCCTGATTTTCTGCGGAGCGACAAGTTCGTCGTCTACATCGGCGACACCCGCTTAGGGCGCTCTGGCGGCAGCGGGGGGAGCACGACCGCCGCGTCCGTTTACCCCGCCGTTTACGATGCCGCCGACAAAGCCTTGCGCCGCTTGCTGGACATCGTCGCCCCCAAGTTGGGCGTAACTGCCGACCAACTGATCGCCCGGGACGGGCGCATCTTTGTCCGCGACAACCCCCAGAAGGGTTTGCGTTGGGAGGAAGCGACGAAGTTGCTGCCGATGGATCTCATCAGCGAAAAGGGCGAATGGCGGAAAGGGCTTACAGGTTCAGGCGTCGGTGGCGTTCAGTTCGCCGAAGTGGAAGTGGACACGGAAACGGGCGAAGTGCGGGTCGTGAAAGTGGTCGCTGTCCATGACTGCGGGCGTGTCATCAACCGCCTGACAGCGGAAGGACAAGTCATCGGCGGCGTCGTGCAAGGGATCAGCTTCGCTCTGTTGGAAGGGCGCATCATGGACAGGCAAACAGGGCGCATGGTCAACCCGAACATGGAAAACTATAAAATCGCCGGCACACTGGAAACCCCTGAGATTGAAGCCATCTTGCTGGACATGCCCGAACGGGGTGTCATCGGGTTGGGTGAACCACCGATCATCCCGACGGCTGCCGCGATCGCCAACGCCGTCGCCAACGCCTTAGGCGTCCGCATCACCAGTTTGCCCATAACCCCCGACAAAGTGCTGGCAGCATTGGGGAAGCAGTAAAAAACACACTGTTCGGCGCGTCAAAAGACGCGCCCTCCGAAAGGTGGAAAACAATTGTCGCTCGGAGGGCGGCTCTCCCGAGCCGCCGAAAAATGGCGCGTCAAAAGATGCGCCCTCCGAAAGGCGGAAAACAATTGTCGCTCGGAGGGCGGCTCTCCCGAGCCGCCGAAAAATGGCGCGTCAAAAGATGCGCCCTCCGAAAGGTGGAAAGCAATTGTCATTCGGAGGGCGGCTCTCCTGAGCCGCCGCAAAGAACTCGGCGCGTCAGGAGACGCGCCCTCCGAAAGGTGGAAAGCAATTGTCATTCGGAGGGCGGCTCTCCTGAGCCGCCGTAAAGAACTCGGCGCGTCAAGAGACGCGCCCTCCGAAAGGGCGATTGGGGAGTGAGCGGGCGTTGGGACGAAAGCAGCGAAACAACAACTTGAAGGATTACCGCTATCCTAAAGCCCAAAGGAAAAACAACCCGCCAGTTGGGTTAGCGACAACTTACGAAGTGCGAGAGCGACAAATCAAGCGTTATGCCTACGACCCACACCTTGACCCTCAACTGGTCTGGGCAGGGAAAGCGGAACGCACTTCCTTTGATGTGGATGTAGTCCCGCTCCACATCCACGAACGAATCTCCACGAAGGCGATTTTGAGGGCAGTGCAGCGTCCAGAACCGATCCAGTTTGACCTCTTCGGCGAAACACCGTTGCCTGCCGACCAGCAGATTGAGTTCTACCAACACGAAGTCGGCTGGACAAATCGTTTGATTTTGGGCGATAGCCTTTTGGTCATGAACTCCCTTTTGGTCAAAGAAGGCATGGCTGGTAAAGTGCAAATGATTTACATGGACCCGCCCTACGGCATCAAATACGCTTCAAACTTTCAACCCCGCATTGACAAGCGAGATGTGAAGGACAAAGACGAAGACCTCACCCATGAACCTGAGCAAATCAAAGCCTACCGCGACACATGGAAACTCGGCATCCACTCCTACCTCACCTACTTGCGAGACCGACTGCTCCTTTGTCGTGAACTCCTGCACGAGTCTGGCTCTATCTTTGTCCAGATCAACGACGAGAACTTGCACCTTGTGCGGTGTCTGCTGGATGAGGTGTTCGGAAGGGAGAATTTTGTGGCGGTGATCAGTTTCGTAAAGACGAGTGGCAAAGGCGGTGCCCTGTTGGATGTCGTCAACGATTTCCTGCTGTGGTATGCCAAAGACAAAACCAAACTGAAATACCGCCAACTCTTTTTGGAAAAGGAGTTAGGAGAAGAGGGCACGAGAGGGTATCATCATGTTGAACTGCCCGATGGAACGAGACGACGCATGACCGCTCAGGAACTGCGCAATCCAGAGGCGCTCCTTGAAGTTATGCGGGTCTTTAAGGCTGGCGGTATGACTTCGCAAAGTGGCGGAGAGACGACGAATTTCCCTGTTTCCTTTGAGGGACGAACTCTCACCCCAGGTCAGAACTACTGGAAAACATCACAAGATGGCATGCGTCGGTTGAAACATGCTGAGCGACTGTTCGTCGTTGGCAACACGCTCAGTTATGTTCGTTACCTTGACGAAATTCCTGTTCATCCACTGACGAACATCTGGACGGACACAGGCATTGCTGGTTACGGTGAACCAAAACTGTTTGCCGTTCAAACCAACACCAAAGTTGTTGAGCGTTGCATCCTGATGACCACTGACCCTGGTGATTTGGTTTTTGACCCAACTTGTGGTTCTGGCACCACCGCTTATTGCGCCGAAAAGTGGGGGCGACGCTGGATCACATGCGACACATCCCGAGTGGCAATTGCCATCGCTCGTCAGCGGTTGATGACCGCCAAGTTTGACTACTACGAATTGCGTGACCCCGAACGCGGACCCGCTGGCGGTTTCATTTACGAGACCGTGCCTCACATCACTTTGGAGAGCATCGCCAAGAACACCGAAATTGACGCTATCGCCGAAAAATACCAGCCGAAGATTGAACAAGCGTTGACAAACCTGAACCGAGCGCTGGGCAAGGATTGGAAGGAATGGGAAGTCCTTCGCGAAGTTCCCCATCCTCTTTGGCCCAAGGAAGCCCACGAAGCATACGAGAAACTGTATCGTGCCAAGCATGAAACTTTGTCAAGTGAGGCTCAGCAGGTGGAAGAGTGGTTGCAGACTATCTATCGGCTCACAGGGCACAAGTGGGATTCGCTCGGCGATGTCCCTGATCCCATCCCAGCACCGAACTGGTCGGAAGAAGCGAAAGAAGCCTTCCGTCGCTTCTGGGAACTCAAACGCGAGAAGCGCAAAGAAATAGACGAGAGCATCAAACGCAACGCTCCTCAAGAAACGCTCTACGACCGACCAAAGATAGTCAAGGGTGTGGTTCGCGTCAGCGGTCCATTCACGGTAGAAGCCATACCCGTGCCGACGGTGGAAGACCCAACGGAAGCGGTAGTCCCGCAGTTTGAAGAGCAAGAAATCGCGGAGCGTGCCTCGGATCGTGGTGGCGATTACCTCGCAATGATGATCAACCTGCTCAAGCAGCAAGGGAGTGTGCTCTTCCCTGGCGGCAAGAAGATGGAGTTGCAAAACCTCCGACCGCTGAACATCGGTTACTTGCACGCCGAAGGGGAAACCAAACAGAACGGCAAAACACTCCGTGTAGCCATTTCGTTCGGACCTCAATACGGACCGGTCACGGCATATCAAGTTCAAGAAGCGACGCCTTTGGCGAAAATGAATGGCTACAATGTTTTGATCTTTGCTGGCTTCAGTTTTGACCCTGAAGCCCAAGCGCTCATTCAAAAAGCGGAGGTGCCAGGTCTAAAGGTTCACTTCGCTCACATCGCACCTGATGTTCTGGTGGGCGATTTGCTCAAGACAACTCGTGCCAGCCAGATTTTCACTGTGTTCGGTCAACCCGATGTTCAAGTGGCGCAGCGGGAAGATGACACCTTTGTCGTGGAGTTGCGAGGTGTTGACATCTATGACCCATTGACAGGCGAAGTGCACAGCGCTCGGGGCGATGATGTCGCTGCGTGGTTTTTGGACACCGATTACGACGGCAAAACTTTCCACATCTGTCAAGCCTTCTTTCCCGGCGACCGCAACGCTTGGGAGAAACTTCAACGAGCCCTCAAAGCCTACATTGACCCCGACATCTTTGATCAGATGCGGGGCACAATCTCGTTCCCATTCCTGCCAGGCGAGCACAAACGGATCGCCGTGAAGGTGATTGACTTTCGTGGGAACGAAGTGATGAGGGTGGTGAGCCTGGAGGGTAGGAAATATCCATGAGATACGATCCAGAGAAGCATCATCGCCGTTCCATTCGCCTGAAGGGATATGATTATTCCCGTGAAGGGGCGTATTTTGTGACGATCTGCACCCAAGACCGTTTGTGTCTGTTTGGCGAAGTGGTGGAAGGTGAGATGCGATTGAACGACGCCGGGCAGATGGTGGAGAGATGGTGGGTAGAATTGAATCGCAAATTCCCAGGCGTCCGAACCGACGAATACATCATCATGCCCAACCATTTCCACGGGATTATTGTGATTGTAGGGGCAGACCCGTGTGTCTGCCACGATGACGAAATGGTGGCACATGCAAACCAAATGGGCACACACGCAGGTGCGCCCCTACCGAAAATCATACAATGGTTCAAAACCATGACCACCAATGAATACATTCGCGGTGTCAAACAATCGGGATGGACACCGTTTCGCAGACGATTGTGGCAACGGAATTATTACGAACACATTATCCGCAACGAAGATTCCTTGAACCGCATCCGCCATTATATCGCCACCAACCCCCTGCGCTGGCATTTGGATCGGGAAAACCCTGAGAGGCTGGGCAAGGACGAATTTGACCAATGGCTGAAGTCGTTCGGAAAGGGAGGGACAAGCCATGCTCGTTGACAATCCCATCATCAACTCACCTTTTCATGAACCATCCCGCTATTGGGATTACCGAAATGGACAGCCGATGTTGGTGGAAGGTCGCCGTCCATCGGGTTACTACCTCAGAGCCCGCACTCGCGGAAATCAGATGTCGCTTTTGGAAGAGGAATTTGTCCCGCTGGAGTTGGTCAACACAATCCGAGAACGAGTGAAATCTTGGCGGGAACGAGGTTACCCTGGCGTCACTCCTATCACTCGCCAACTCCTCAACCATTGGAACAATCCTGAAAGGGAGCGAAAATTGTTCTTCTGTCAACGGGAAGCCGCCGAAACACTCATCTGGTTGATAGAAGCCTCACCAGCGGAGAAACAGGGCATCGTCATTCCCAAAGACAACGGCTTAACCAGATACGCCTGCAAGATGGCTACAGGTTCTGGCAAAACCGTTGTCATGGGCATGGTCATCGCTTGGCAGGTTCTGAACAAACTCGCCAATCCTCAGGATGGGCGTTTTTCCGACGCTGTCCTTATCGTCTGCCCAAACCTGACCATCCGCGAGCGCCTACAGGTGCTTTTGCCTTGGAAACTGAACAACTACTACGAGAAGTTTGACTTGATTCCGCGTGGGATGCTTGAACGGCTTCAACAGGGGCGATTTCAGATTACCAACTGGCATTTGTTTCAACCCAGAGATGACAGTCGCTCCCGCAGCGTGGTTCAGAGAGGCGCGGAAAGCAACGCTGCTTTCTGTCGCCGCGTGTTGAAGGAATTGGGCAACAAACGGAACATTTTGGTCATTAACGACGAAGCCCATCACGCCTATCGCCCAGCCCCGTTGCCTGAGGAAGTGCGAAAGGCTCTTTCCGCAGAGGATATTGCCGACCGAGAGGAAGCGACTGTTTGGGTAAGTGGGTTGGACAAAATCAATGCGGAGCGTGGGATCAACTTTTGCGCCGATTTTTCGGCAACGCCGTTCTACATTAAAGGTAGCGGTTACGAGGAAGGAGCACCTTTCCCTTGGATCGTCTCCGATTTTGGATTGGTGGATGCCATAGAGTCGGGCATCGTGAAGATTCCACGCGTGCCGGTGGACGACAACACTGGCGCACTTATCCCCAAGTATTTCCGTTTGTGGGAGCACATCAACAAACAACTTCCCCCTTCCGAACGACAAACTGCTCGTCGCCGCGCCAAGCCCGAATCGGTGTTGCGCGAAGCCCAAGGTGCGTTGGCAATGTTGGCATCCGAGTGGAAGAAAACCTTTGAGGAGTTTCAAAAGGCAAATTCGCCCGTCCCACCCGTCCTCATCGTCGTTTGCGATAACACCGATTTGGCTAAACTGGTGCACGAACACATCGCAAGTGGGAAAGTGTTGGCTGAACTGGAGAACAAAGAAGGTCAAGAGGTCACTTTCCGCATTGACACCAAACTTTTAGCGGAAGCGGAAAGCGCAGTGGAAGGAGAAACCAAACAAGAAGCCGCTGAGCGGTTGCGGAAGGTCGTGGACACCATTGGCAAAACCGAATGGGAAGGCGAGGGTGACCCTCCCGGAAAAAACATCCGCTGCGTGGTGTCGGTAGGGATGCTGAACGAAGGTTGGGATGCACAAAATGTCACTCAGATTCTCGGCTTGCGTGCATTCACTTCACAACTCCTGTGTGAGCAAGTGATAGGTCGTGGTCTGAGGCGTATGAATTACGATGATTTCAGTGAGCCCGAGTATGTGGATGTTTACGGCGTTCCCTTTGAGGTCATCCCTGTCAAAAGGAAGCCCATCGGACGCACTGAAGTGCAAAAAGTCTCCACTCTTGTGCGCGCTTTACCAGAACGCAAACATCTGGAAATCACTTTCCCGCGAGTGGAAGGTTATGTCTTTGATGTGCGCCAACGGATTCGCGTGAACTTGCAAGATGTGCCTTACCTTGTAATTGACCCTACTCAAGAACCGACCGAAATAACAGCCAAACCTGCTGTCGGATACCGCATCGGTCGTCCCGATCGGCTGGGTCCGGGTCCAGAAGCAGTCCACGACCGAAACCCCTTCCATCGCGAGAAGCGGCTGCAAGCCACAGTCTACGAGATCGCTGCCGAACTGACCCACCGCCTTAAAGACAAGCGAGAAGACTGGAGCGCCCGACACATCCTTTTCCCTCAGGTGCTCAACATCGTTTGGCGGTATATTGAAGAGCGAGTCATAGCGAAAGACGAGAATACGCCGCTTGAAGAAATCGCTTTGCTCAAATACAAACAGCGCATTATTGAGCGTCTGACCGAGGCTATTGAGCCCGACACGGAAAGTGGTGAGCCACCTATTCTGCCGGTCATTGAGCGGTTCCGTCCGATAGGCTCTACATCCGAGGTGCTGTTCCGCACGACACGCCCGACGGTAGGCACTACCAAAAGCCACATCAGCCATGTAGTGTTGGATGCACCCAAATGGGAACACAGCGTCGCCTACCAGTTGGAACGGATGCCCGAAGTGATCGCCTACGCCCGCAATGACCACCTTGATTTCACCATCCCCTACGAGTGGCAAGGTGTTCGGCACGAATATCGCCCCGATTATCTGGTGCGATTGAGATGTCATGATGACAGTGAGTTGAAGGTCATTCTGGAAGTGAAGGGATTTGAAACTGAACAGGACAGGCAGAAGGAGATCGCCGCTCAGCGTTGGGTGAGGGCAGTGAACTATCACGGCGAGTTCGGAAGATGGGAATTCGTTGTCTGTCGCAAACCTCAGGAGTTACCCTCTTTGCTTCGCAAACTCGCCCAAAGCCGTTGACGAACTGTTTATCGTCTCTCCCTTGACTCTTTCTGCCATTACCGATTTGTTCCCACGCCAATTTGCTTACTTTCCAATCTGCCTGTCTATCCGCTCACTGCTACTCAACAATCATCGTGGCACAATTGTGAAAAGCGAGACTGTTCAGCCTTCGTTGAAAGGAAGAGCAAGAGTGAAGGCTCTGATTGTTGAGCACTGAAGACATCAATGTTTTGGCTGATCTCGCTGAACGGGAACACATTGACTTGACAGTTGTGAATTTCACTTTTGCTTGATTGAACCCTTGATTTGGCGGTGAAGGTCATGGAGGAGATTGTCAAGAAAGCCAAAGCCATCATCACAGAAGAAGTGGAACGAGCAGGCTATCAGGTGCGGCGTATTTTGCTTTTTGGCAGCCGTGCTAAAGGAAAGGCTCGCCCTGATAGTGATTGGGACTTTTTTGTGATTACGGACAGGGAACTACCTTACCACGAACGCCGTGAAATCGTGAACCGAATTCACTGGCGTTTCGTAGAGAACGGATTTTGGGGCGATATCTTCATCCAGTCAGAGGAGGTTGTAGAGAAAAGAAAGGGCAACACAGGCTTCCTGACCTACTATGCCTTGAAAGAAGGTGTTGAGATATGAACGAAGAGGCAGTCTACATTTGGATACGCAGAGCCGATCTTGACTAACTTCTCTCAGTGTCAACTTCCCTGCCAATCTTTGCCCCTACCTCGCGCATCTTCATGGCACAATTTATTCTGAGAGCGGACGAAGCGCAGAAAGGAGGAACGCGGATGAAGGTTCTGGTCGTTGGCGGTGGAGGACGAGAACATGCCTTGGTTTGGAAAATCGCTCAGAGCACGAAGGTGAGCGAAATTTATTGCGCGCCAGGGAATGCAGGTATCGCTAAATTGGCAAAATGCGTGAACATCGGTGCCGAAGACATCAAGGCTTTGGCTGATTTCGCTGAGCGAGAACGCATTGACTTGACAGTTGTTGGTCCCGAGGCGCCGCTGTGTGCTGGCATCGTTGATGAGTTTCAAAAGCGGGGTTTGCGCATCTTCGGTCCGACAAAATCTGCAGCGGAAATTGAAGGCAGCAAAGTTTTTTGCCGACAATTGTTGGCTAAGTGGGGTGTGCCCTCCCCAAAATTCGCTGTCTTTGATAACCCCGAGGAGGCAAAGTCATACATCCGCCAACAAGGTGCTCCCATCGTCGTCAAGGCAGAAGGTTTGGCTGCTGGCAAAGGCAGCATCATCTGCTTGACTTTGGATGAAGCGATTCGCGCCGTTGACAGAATCATGGTTGAGCGGGAATTCGGCAACGCCGGCAAACGAGTCGTCGTTGAGGAGTTACTTGAAGGGCGTGAGGCTTCAGTGATGGTTTTCACTGACGGGAAAACTGTCAAGCCGATGCCTCCCTCCCGCGACCACAAGCGGCTGTTGGACAACGACCAAGGCCCAAACACAGGTGGCATGGGTGCGTATTGCCCTGTGCCTGACATTGACGCTGCCCTTTACGACCAAATCGTTGAAACCATCATGAAACCGACAATCGCTGCGTTAGCGGCAGAAGGACGCCCTTACAAGGGCGTGCTTTACGGCGGTTTGATGTTCACGAAGGCAGGACCTAAGGTCTTGGAGTTCAACTGCCGTTTCGGCGACCCTGAAACTCAAGCGGTGTTGCCACTGCTGGAAACCGATTTGGTTGAAATTTGCGAAGCCGTGATTGATGAGCGACTGCACGAGGTCAAAACTCAATGGCGTGATGGCGCTTGCATCTGCGTCGTGATGGCATCGGCAGGCTACCCTGGCGCTTACGAGAAAGGAAAAATCATCACGGGAATTGATGATGCGGAGCGAGAAGAAGGCGTCATCGTCTTCCACGCCGGCACAGCCCAAAAGGACGGGCAACTTGTCACCTCTGGCGGACGAGTTTTGGGCGTGACGGCGGTAGGGAACAATTTCGCTGACGCTGCCGAAAAAGTTTACCGAGCCGTCAGCAAAATTCATTTTGATGGCGCTCATTACCGGCGAGACATTTTTCCTCGCTCAGAAGTGAAAGGCTATTGCTGTGTTGAATAATGGTTTCGGTCGGAGGGCGGCTCTCCGGAGCCGCCGAAAAATGGCATAAAAACTGCAAGGGCGCGTCGCCTGACGCGCCCTCCGAGGCACTGCCGAAAGGAAAGCAAAGGGCTATTGACTTGTCCAACCGGCGATGATACCCAGCGTTTTGAACTTGAAAGCGAACAAGCCGACCCTTACATCGCCGACTTTGGCGCTTAAAACGCCGTGCCATCTTTTCCCGTCCATCTGCACAGTTGCGGAAACACCCTTAGCGATTTGAGCCGACGCTCCGAACAACGGTCTCCATTTATCCAATGACTCGCCTTTTGATGTGACCCGTCGCCCAACTCCGAGATACAAACTGGACGGTAGTTTGAGGAAAGGGGTCAACGCCCAATTGGCAGTGGCAAAGACGCCGGGGTTGCCGACGCCTACTTCCTGCAAGCCAATGCCTACAGTTAGCGATGGAACGCCACCTTTCTGCTGCCTCAGTTCGTAATTAGCCATCCACCGTGCCGTTTTCGGTCGCTCCAGCAAACCGACACCCAGTTGTAAGTTCCCTTTGGGTTTATGCCAAATGAACAGTTCCGACCTCGTCGGCATACCGTCGTTGAACGCGCCGCTAAGTAGCCACTGCCCATCGTTCAAATGGGCACTGAAACGACCTGCCAACTCACCCGCTGGACCAGCGGGCTCTCCCTGGACGGCGTAGCCAGCAGGTGGTCAGAGGGGGCAACCTGTCCCCGACTGCCCCACCGCCGCTCCGACCGAAACGGTCAGGCAAACTGCCACCAGCCACCAACGCATGTTCCTTTCCTCCTTTGTGACGCGTTTTGGGTAAAGTGTGGTTTAGGTATGCCACATTGAAAGATGCGCGCCAGCGTTTAGGGGTTCCCGCGCAACACCGAAAAGACAGCACTCATTATCGTCAAGATGGTCGCAGCCCAAAGGGCAAGTCGTTCTCTCCGTCCGCCTCGCTTTTGTCTGAGAACCTGCCACCATCCCCAACCGACAAAGAAAAGCGCCAGCGTTAGCCAAAACGGGCGCCACTGTGCCGATAGCCAACTGAAGGCGCTGCTGACCGCTCCGCTGCCAGCGGAGACGAAAGGCAGCAGTCATCAAGGCTTGGGCAACAAGGCAAGGACGGCCGTGATGCCACCAAGCCAACTTGCCCAAATTCTTCGCGCCATTTGCCATCACCTCATAGTCGGAGGGAGCATCTCCTGATGCGCCAATTTTGTTTTTCATGTCAATTCTTCGGCTGCTCAGGAGAGCAGCCCTCCGAACGAAAATTTTCTTTTTAGCATTTCGGAGGGCTCGTCTCCTGACGAGCCGAAATTTTTTTCGGCGGTTCGGAGGAACCGTCCTCCGAAGGGCGATTTGTTTTTCGCATTGGTTTTTTCTTAGGCTGCTCAGGAGAGCAGCCCTCCGAAGAGGGCAGCCCTCCGAGGGCGACATTTCACCTTACTTACCGTTCAACGGACAGCAACAGCGGCAAATCTCCTCACCTATCAAGGGGCAGACGATTTTGCCTGGGCATTCGGTGGCTTGTGTTCGCTGAACGCTTACCGATGCCGAGGCGCCTACCAACGCCCCCAACAGCGCCAGCAGTGTCAGCCAACGCATCGGTGTTCACCTCCTTCCGCCGCCCCTCATTTTGCACTCTCAAGTCGGCTTGAGAGGTAAGCCCGTCAAGACCACCACCAATCCGTCAAGCGTGAGGTCTTTTTGCGTTTACGAGGACGCTTCTTATGTTTGCGCCACTCAGGAGGCAGATAAGGCAGCGAAATGTCCAACGGTTCCGTCGCTGTTATGCAGGGGCAAACGATGGAAGGGTCATTTCCTTGGTTGGCTTCCAACATTTGCGTCAACTGGTGCAACCGTTCCCGCAACGCCATCAAACTTCGCAGCCACCCATCCAACTGGTCAAGCCGTTGGGTGACGAGGGCGCGAACAGTCGGGCAGGGGTTGCCCGTTCGCCGCCACACTCGCAAGACTTGGCGAACCTCTTTCAAGGAAAACCCCAACCGTTGGGCGTGGCGGATGAAGTGGAGCATCTGGACGGCATGTTCATCGTAGACCCGAAAACCGCCCCGCGTCCGCTTGACAGGTTTGAGCAAGCCCAGTGTTTCGTAATAGCGGATGGTCGGCACAGAAACACCTGTTAACCTCGCTAACTCGCCGATGAACATCTGTCATCACCCCTTTGGCTCTTTCACTGCAGGGGCAAATGATAGTCTGCCTATTTCCGCTGTCGGTCGCATCAGAGGCGATGTCTTCACTGTGCCGCAAAACTTTGGTGCAGGCGTCAAGCCAAACGCGTCCGTCCCTCGTCATCACCATCGTTAACAGGGGCATCGGTGACAACACCGCTGCCGATTTGCGGGAGCGTTGGCACGACGATGGGCTGACACTCAATTCCCGACTGGGTCTCGGTGCTTATCGGCATCCACGATGTCCATCGGACTTGACGCCACGAACCAACAGTCCTGCCGTCTGAGTGTTACGAAAGCCTTTACCGTGAGTGACTGGCACTTATCCTGACACGCACAAACGCTTGCCTCGTGCTGATGGAGTCATTTTACCTCAGCGCCGACACAGTGACGGATGAGTGGCGAACGCGGGTGCTGCGGGGGTGGGCGACTAGCGCGTTATCGTGCGACGCTTGGCGGACGAGTTTGTGACGGTGTTTGCACCGCTGCGCCGGTTGTTTTAGGAGCAGTTACGCTCTCGTTCAAGCGGATGTGTTTTGTCCTAAGCCCGTTCGTCCCAACGCCATCGGGCGTTTGCCCATCGCTCATATCGGTAGCGCTGAAGGGTTTGGCGCCCACGCGATGGCAATTGTTCGCCGCACCGAAGGTGCCACCTTTAAAATCAAGATAAACTCGTGCGGCGAGGGGAGGGGATAGCGGCATAATTGTGCCGGCAGTGCAAGGTAGGTGATGACCGCGTGGTGTGGCGCATTTGCGCTTTTCTCGCCACCGTGACGGTTTTGTTGCTTGGCTTTGGAACAGTGCTGCAGCAGCGGACCCAAGGAGGGCGACCGACGGTGCAGGGGTTCGGCGTCGTGCATGCCCCCGATTTTCCCCCTGGCGTTGGGTGGCTCAACACTGACCGTCCCTTGAGCCTAAAGGCGCTGCGGGGCAAGTTTGTCCTGCTGGACTTTTGGACCTACTGCTGAATCAACTGCTTGCACACGCTGCCGCAGTTGCGGCAGGTGGAGCGTTTGTTTCCCAACGAACTTGTCGTCATCGGCATCCACTCGGCGAAGTTTCCGAACGAGCGCAACGATGAAAACTTGCGCAAAGCGATTTTGCGCTATGGCGTGGAGCATCCTGTCATCAACGACAAGGATTTTGGCATCTGGCGCCTTTACGGCGTGCGGGCGTGGCCGACTTTGGTGCTCATTGACCCGACGGGACGGATCGTCGGCGTCCACGAAGGCGAAATCACCGCCGAGCAGTTAGCGACTGTGCTGCGCAAATTGATTGCCGAGGCAGAAGCGAAAGGGATTTTGGACCGCACACCCGTGCGGTTTCACAAGGAAACGCCAGCCAAGACTCCGCTGCGGTTTCCTGGCAAGGTGTTGGCAGATGCCGTCCATCGGCGGCTGTTCGTTGCCGATACAGGCAACCACCGCATCGTCGTCACCGATTTTGACGGCAAAAAGATGCTGACGATCGGTGATGGGCAGGAAGGGTTGCGGGACGGCAGTTTTGAGTCGGCGCAATTCAACAACCCGCACGGGTTGGCGCTGCACGGTGAGCACCTGTTCATCGCCGACACGGGCAACCATTGTATCCGCTTAGCGGATTTGCACCGTCGCACTGTCACGACCATCGCTGGGACAGGCAAACTGGGGCGCGGGTTTTCGCAAGGGGGCAAAGCCCGCGCCGTCGATTTGCGCTCGCCGTGGGATGTCGCCTACCACGCAGGCAAACTCTACATCGCGATGGCTGGCAGCCATCAACTTTGGGTTATGGACCTGCGCCAGGGCACGCTGTTTCCCTTCGCAGGCAACGGTTTTGAAGGCATTCGCGATGGGGCGCCGACCGACGCGTGGCTGGCACAACCCAGCGGGTTAGCGGTCGGCGACGGTGTGCTCTACTTTGCCGACAGCGAGACGAGCGCCATCCGCATGGCAAATTTGCAGACGGGGTTCGTCCGCACATTGGTCGGTGTCGGATTGTTTGACTTCGGTGACCGCGACGGCGTCGGCGCAGCGGTGCGGTTACAGCACCCGTTGGGCGTTTGCTACCACGATGGCATCGTCTATGTCGCTGACACTTACAACCACAAAATCAAGCGGCTCTATCCGAAGACCCAGGCGTGCCAGACTTTTGCGGGTTCGGGTAAGCCCGGACACAAAGACGGCGCTCAGGCGGAAGCGCAATTTGACGAACCCAGCGGCATCAGTTACGCCGATGGCAAACTGTTCGTCGCTGACACCAACAACCATGCTGTTCGGGTCATTGACCTGCGACAGAACATCGTCAGGACTTTGCCGATGGAATGAGAGGGGGATGGCAATGACGCGCCGAGAGATGCTGACAACGATGGCGGGAGTGATGGCGGGTATGGCAGCGCAAGAGGCGCCGACGACGGCGCAGCGGAAGTTGCCCGCACCGTGCCCCGACCGGTTGCCCCGCTGGCGCGGCTTCAACTTGCTGGAAAAGTTCAATGTCGCCCGCAATCAACCGTTTTTGGAGCGCGACTTTGCGTGGATCGCCGAGTTGGGCTTCAATTTCGTTCGGTTGCCGATGGATTACCGCTGCTGGATTGACGCGGGCGATTGGACGAAGTTCCGCGAGGAAACGCTGAAAGAGATTGACGACGCCGTGCGATTTGGCGAAAAGTATGGCGTGCATGTCTGCCTCAACTTCCATCGGGCGCCAGGTTACACCGTCGCCCGTCCGCCCGAGCCAAAATCGCTGTGGGACGATGAAGAGGCACAAAAGGTGTGCGCGCTTCATTGGGCTCATTTTGCCCGGCGCTATCAAGGCGTTCCCAACACGCTGCTCAGTTTCAACCTGTTCAACGAGCCCGCCCGCATTGACCCGCAAGTGCACCGCAAAGTCGTAGCGCGCATGGTGGAAGCCATCCGCCAGCACGATGAACAACGGCTCATCATTTGCGACGGGCGCGAATGGGGCAACACCGCTCCGACGGAATTGGTGGGGCTCAAAGTCGCCGCCGCGACGCGGGGCTATCAGCCCTTCCGTTTGACCCACTACCGCGCCGAATGGGTAAACAACGCGCAAACTTGGGCGACGCCGACCTACCCTTTGCGCGAGGGCGACACCCTTTGGGACATTCATCGCTTGCGGTCCTTTTACCAGCCGTGGAAAGCGTTAGAGCGGCAAGGCGTCGGCGTGATGGTCGGCGAATTCGGCGCTTACAACAAAACACCCCACAAGGTCGTCTTGGCGTGGATGCGCGATGGCTTGACCGTGTGGCAGGAGATGGGTTGGGGTTGGGCGCTCTGGAACTTTCGGGGCAGTTTCGGCATCTTGGACAGCGAGCGGGAAGATGTTGCCTACGAAAACTGGCGTGGGCACAGACTGGATCGGGCGATGCTGGAGTTGCTGCAAGCCTTTTGACCGAAGGGGGCATGGCTGGTGCGGCTACCGCTGTGGCACCGCCACCATCCGCCGTTGGCGCCGACGGAACCACCACCTGACGACCTGTTGGACGCGTTTTCGCAGGTCGTCATTCAAGCCGTTGACCGTGTCATCCGTTCCGTCGCCAGCATTGAAGCCCGCACAGACGCCGGGCATATTTGCGGTCACGGGTCGGGCTTTGCCTTGACCGCTGACGGGTTCATTTTGACCAACAGCCATGTCGTGCGGGGCGCAACGCACATTGCGGTGGCGTTTCCTGACGGGCGCCAGTTTGCCGCCCGGTTGGTGGGTGAAGACCCCGAAACAGATGTGGCATTGGTGCAGGTAGACGCGACGGATTTACCCCCTGCCCCGTTGGGCGATTCCGCCAAAGTGCGGGTCGGTCAGTTGGTCATCGCTATCGGCAACCCCTACGGGCTGCAGTGCACCGTCACCGCTGGCATCGTCAGCGCGCTGGGGCGGTCATTGCGCACCCCCGCAGGACACTTGCTGCACGATGTCATCCAAACGGACGCCGCTCTCAACCCTGGCAGTTCTGGCGGTCCGTTGGTCAGCACCCGAGGCGAAGTCATCGGGGTCAACACCGCCCTCGTGATGCCCGCTCAAGGGCTCTGCTTTGCCATTCCCATCAACACCGCCAAGTTCGTCGCGGAGCGGTTGTTGCGCGAGGGGCGGGTCCGGCGCAGTTACTTGGGTGTCGGCGGTCAGAATGTGGCGCTCAACCCCCGTTTGGTTGCGTTTCACCGACTGCCTGCCGACAGCGGCGTCCTCATCATTACCGTTGACGCCGACAGCCCCGCTGCCAACGCAGGGGTGCGCGAGGGAGACATCCTCGTCGCCGTCGGCGATACCCCTACACCCGACATGGCGGCGCTCAACCGTGTCTTGACCGACCTTGCGCCCGGCACCGCGACGACCGTGACCGTCGTGCGCCGCGTTGAAAAACTGTGCCTGCCCGTCGTTTTGGAGGAACAACCGGAACGGAACGCGTGATACCGCCAGGAAGGGGCGTCACTCAAACACGATGCGCAAGGGGAAGGGCAATTTGTGTCGCAACGCGGGATACATGATACCGCCCCAGATGACGCCTGTCATCAAAAAGTGCCCCAGCGCGATGCCCAAAAACAGGGGCACTAACCGCCGGTGCAACCGCATCCCACCATAACGCAAAATCAGCCCCTTTATCGCCCACACCAACAGCGTCGGAAACCAATAGGGGCAATGGTGGCTGTAGGCGTAAGCCAACGGAAAGCCCAGCGGGTGTAAGGGGAAAGTCGGCACCCATCGGCGCAAATGCGCCAGCGCGAAAGTCGCCAGCGCCCCGTAAACCGTGAACCCGATGCGCCATTTATCGGGTGGTGTCGGTTTGTTGAGCAAATTGCTGAGCAGCCGATAGTCTTGGGCGGCGACATAAGTGCGGTAATCTGCCGTGCCCGGCGCCCCTTCCAAAAAGTTGGCGCCGCGCCTGTAGTAGGCTGTCAGGTGACTGACGAACGCCGCCCAAAGCCCCGCCATCATCCCGGCAAAACTCAGCAGCGTCACAGCGTTCAAGGGCAACAGCGTTTCGGCGGCGAGTTTCACTGCATCCGCTGCGTAAGCGCCGTTCAGGTTCAAGTAAAAATGGCGCGCCACCCAAAACAACCCCGACAGCAGGACAAGGCTTCTTACCCCACCCATTTGCAGTAGCCCCGTGATGCCAAAGGTGTAGTGCAAAACATCGCGCGGCGCCCCGTATGGGTAAACCCACGAGTAAGGCATGCCGACTTCCGCTCGGATGCGGGCGTAAGTGACGACGAACAGCGTCAGCATGAGCCAATAGGCAACAGCCATCGGCGCCGCCATGCCTGAGACAACCATCCAAACGGTCGCGATAAGGCTGCCGGCGAGCAACAGAGCGGTCGGCAACGGTTGTGCGTGCCACGCCCTTTGCCTGATGCCCCGCCACAAAAGCAACACCGCCATCGTCAGGTAACCGCCGACACTTTGCGCGTGGGGAAACGGAAAGGAATCACCGATGCTCATCACCGTTGGGGCTTCCCAACCGAAAATGCCGACGCCGACGAGCGCGAGGAGTTTCAGGACGCAGTAAAACACCCAGACAGACAGCAAAACTTCCTGCGGGACGAGATAGCCGAACCCGATGCCTTCAACGAGGGGAAAGATCATCAGGGGTTGCAGCGCATGGAACGGGCGGTCTGTCAGATAAGGTGCCAAGTTCCAAAAGCGACGGACTTCGCGGAAGAACGAGCAGAGTCCCATCAGCGTCGTCGGGAGCATGCCCACAACGATGCCGCACCAAACGAGCCGCACGGCGAAAAAGGAGCGCCCTTCAACGCCCTGCACCATTTGCAGGGGCAGTTGCGCCAACGGGAAATTGAGCCGCTCATGGACGAGCCACAAAGGCGCCAACAAGGTTGCCGCTCCAAACCCAATTGCCCAAAGGGCGACAAAGAAAAAAGTCCATCGCACCAAGGCAGGCAACCATTCGCCCCATGGGACGCGTCCGTCCATGCCCTCAAAGAAGCCGCGAACGATGGCGGTATCTTTCGGTAACCACCAATCAGGCAACAACGCCCCAAACTCCTTAAGCCGATTGTCGGGCGCCGTGTAGTAAAAGGGTGCCGTCAGCGTCGGGAAAAAGGCGCGAACGCCCCCGTAAGTCGTCGGCAGCAAAGCGAAGCAAGCAAACAGGTAAAACACCACAAGTTCGGCGTCGGTCAACTTCAGCCATCGGCGCGCAGGCAAAAGCAAAGTCAGCGCCAGCAAGACGGGAACGGGCGGGTTGCCCCCCGCGATGTTCGCCGCTCCCGTGTAAAGTTCCGCGTGCAACACCCAAACATTCAACCCGACCGTAAAAGCCAGCCCTAACGCTACCACATAACCCCAGCGAATTTGCTGCCTTGCCGTGACCGTTGCAAGATCCCTTGCGGTCGTCATTTTTTTCGCCTCACACGCGCGTTGCGCAGGCGCTCTTAACGAGCCCCTTGGCGAAAATTGCCGGGGCGTCGGGAAAAAGGGTAGGGTGCAACAAACGCGCCAGCACTTCTACGCCATCCACTAACCGCAGACCGGGGCAGGTGAACAAATCGCCGTCCACAGCGTAAACGCGTCCCGTTTGAACTGCCGGCAATTCGTTCCATTGCGGCATTCGCTTGAGCGTTTCGGCATCGCGCAAAGTCTGTTCAACGCTGCGACCGCAGGGTGCAAGCACAATGACCTCAGGTTGCCATGCCACCACTTCGTCCCAAAGGATGCGCCGTGACGGTTGACCGCTTTTGCCTAACCCCTCGCTGCCGCCAGCGATGTCCACCATCTGCGGCACCCAATGCCCGCAGCAAAAAGGTGGGTCAACCCACTCCGCCACCCAAACCCTCGGTCGCGCCTCAATCCCTTGCGTTTTGCGCTTGACCGTTTCCAACCGCTCCTGCAGTTGCACCTTCAATCGTTCACCCCGCTCCTTCACGCCCAACGCTTCCGCCACTCTCACGATGTCGTTGAGCACTTCGTCCAGCGTGGTCGGGTTGAGCCAAATGACTTGTGCATCGGGAACGACTCGCAAAGCCGTTTCAACAGCAGGGTCGGATGCCGCGCAAACCTCGCAAAGACCTTGCGCCACGATGATGTCGGGTTGGATGAGCCTGAGCAATTCCACATTCACCTGATACAACGCCCCGCCCTGCGCCAAAAACAATCGCACAGCCGCATCAATGTCCGCTCCGGTCAATCCGTCCGTGTTCAAGGCGGAAGTGACGACGATCGGTTTGGTCTGGGCTTCAGGCGGATAACGGCATTTGTCCGTCACGCCCACCAACTTGTCGCCTAACCCCAAAGCAAACACGATCTCCGTCGCGCTTGGCAGGAAGGAAACGATTTCCATCGCCGTCGCTTTCACCTCCCGTAAGGTTGTCGTTCGTATTTTTGCGAGCGCGTTAGCGCGGGGACAGATGCACGGTCATCGGTTTGAACTGCTCGGCGCTAAACAATGCCGCTTGGTCAACGAAGTGTGGGCTGTCAGGGTCATCGCTGACGCCGAAGGGTGTGATGCTCCACGCTTGCGGGGGCGTCGTGTGCACGACGATGGTCGTGCAAGACTGACCACCAACCCCGTGAAACCGTCCGTCCTCTCCAGGACCACCCGCCCAAATCGCCCGCAAACAGTCCGCCGCAAAACTTTGCACGCCGCTCAAGGGCAAATCGCACGCCAAGGGGCTAAGGACTTGGGATGGGGAGTGGACGGAGCGACGCAACCGTTGCACTTCGCCCAACTTCGGCAATGCCCCAAAATACGAGACGGCGTGGTGAAGGGCGGCACAAAAAGCGTCGACAGCATCGCGCTGCTCCGCCGCGCTCTGGGGCACTTTGTCATCGTCCGCCCAAGTCAGTTCGGGGTGGCGTTGGTAATATTGCCATCGCCAAAGCAGGTAAACGCCCGCTGCCACGCTGTCTTTGTCCATCCGTCCATCCCATCGCTGCAACGCTTTTAACGCCGCTTGCCATGTGCCCTCTCGCACGCCCATCTGCTCCAACATCTGCGCGCTTGCGCCCTCGCACGCTTGCAAAAGCCTTTGCACCCACTCATTGGCTTTCGGTGAATAAGTGTCAACCGCGATGCGCAACGCGTCATCAACGGTTAAGCGCGGGGTTTGCGAAAGTAACTCCAACGCCCGTTCGCAGCGCGCCCGATAGACATCGCCCGTGTGGCTGTAGTAGGCGAAAGGCGGAAAGTGGTCGGGGTGGAGGGACGAACTATCCGCCCCGATGGTGACAAACTGCGGGCTGTTGTTGCAGTTTTGCAAGAAACCGCTGCGCGGGTTGCGTAAATGCGGTAGTTCGTGCCATCGCAAAATGCCCTGCCATTCCGTCGCCTTCGTCCACCCAGGCACAGGCAAGCGCCAATCAAATTGCGGGTTGCGTCGGGGCGTCCGTCCATTGAGCAGATAAAAGATGTCGCCATCCGCCGTCGCAACGATGATGTTTTGGGGCGGGAAGGCGAACAGGCTGAGTGCCTCAAGGAAGGCATCAAGGGTCGGCGCCGTCGCCATCCGCACCAGTTGGAGGAACGCCTCTTCGCCCATATCGTCGTAAGCGCTTTTGAGAGCGACCGCCACATCGCCCCACTCAAACACGATCACCCCCAAATGAGTCCGCCGAACACGCCGTCGCTCCTCCGTCACCGTTTCCCCGACTTTGACCTTGAGCGGGACTGTCTCTTCCACGATGTCCCACCATTCGCCGTCATAGCGGTAGCGTTTGCGGTCACCGCTGAGCCGGAGCAAAAACGCGTCTGCCGTGTCGGGACCGCCCGCCGTCGCCGACCAACTCACCCGCTCGTTGAAGCCGAGCGCAATCAAAGGCAAACCCGCGATGGAAAATCCCGCACACGAAAGGGATGTGGGACAAAGCGTAAGGGGCGTGGGAACGAACGCTGCGTGTAAGTGGCATTCATGCCAGCGGTATTCGCCGAACCAAGGCACATGCGGGTCAATGAGACGGATGGGTGCGTTGAGTGCCGAACGGGATGGCGCGACCGCCCACGAGTTGGAAGTGAACGACACCGGGGGCGTCCATTCCCCGCTGAGCAGCAACTGTTGAGCCTGCTCCAATTCGTGGAGCACTTGCGCATACGACCATTGCAGCGTCATCCACAACATCAACGCAACGATGTGTTTGGGTGTGACGGGTTCGGCGCCGGCAGGCACTTTTTCGGGATGCTCTTGCATAAAGCGGTTGATGCCGTCCGCGAAAGCGGTTAGGGCAGCCCGGACAGGCGTTGACAGCTGCGCCGCAAGGTGTGCCGCCTTCTGCGGGATGCCGATCAGGTGCTTGCGGAAATCGTCTTCCAGCCACTGTTCTCCTTCCACCGCTGCCATCTGTCCCAAAGCGAGGGTGTAGTTGCGCCATATCGCTGCCAACCTGTCTTGCGCTTGCGCGTAACCTTGCGCCATCAACGCCCCGTTGAGCGTGTCAGCAAAAATGTGCGGGACACCAAATTGATCACGGACAACCGTTACGCCCATGTCCGCCACCTCTTGTAGTGAGTAGCGTTCCGGGCAAGTTAGCACCGGCGCCCACCAAAAACTTGGCACAACAATGCCACCGCCCGTTCGGCAACAAGTTCCCGCTACCGTCACCCCACAGCGTCCGTTGCCCCATGCTGACTTCGTAACCGCACTGCCACTCGCCATTTCTCCCAAGCTGCTCTCACTCGCCAACCCAATGAGCAAAAGCAATTTGGGGCGTCAACACTGCCGACCGCTAAACACTGATACGCCGAAAAGTTTGTGCCACTGCTTCCCGATCAAGATGCCCGTAATGCAATCGCAGCAGCGCTACCTGCTTGATAACTTCACCTGCCAGCGCCATCCCGTAAAGTTCCGCATCGGTGAAATCGCTTGTCGTTTGGTCAACGGTGTTGACATCGCCGCAAGCGCTTTGTGCAAACAGACACATGCGACACTGGGGCAAATGCGTCTCAACGAACCGCATCAAAGCGCCGACATAGTCGGCGGAGATCAAATCGTTGACTTGAACGACTGCCGGATGGCACGAGAAATTAACCCAGACGATGTCGCCGTTTTTCTGTCCTACCATGCAGCGATGGCGCAAGCGACCAACTTGGTCAAGAAGTGTGTTGACCCACTCCGCTGCCTTTTCAACTTCCTGCAAAGGTGTTGAGCCAATCGTTGCGGGTGTTGAATGGGCGTGGGAGGCTGCCAGCAAGATGGCTTCACAAGCAACGCCTGTCGCGACAAGAACCCGCTGCCGAAATTCGGCGACGAAAATCGCACCCATCCCCCAACAAGTTGCAGTGAAACCCGGTGGCATCTGCCGTAACGATGACGGCAGCACCGCCTTCCGTTTCCAGTGCCAGCGCCTCTGCCGTCAGCAAGCCGTGCACACCTTTGAACTGGTGCTGTCTCGGGATGAAACCCAATTCAGGGATGTGCGACGGTGGCGTAATGTCCACACAACTCACTCCAGCCTGCCACGCCATCGGCTTGTCACCCACCTGCCGGTGCGTGTTCAATTACCTCCGCAGCGACCAACCGCATCCGTATCGGGGGTAAGGGAACGAGAATGGCGCCGTCTTGTATAGGCAACTTTTTACCTCAAACTCCCGTCACACTTTATTACCTCTAAACTTCGGCTGTTGAGTTCTTTGGAAGGACATGTTATAAATGAGAGCGGCAAGGCAATCTCCGTAAGACAGGTGAGGGGCAATGGCGGGAGCAAGACGGTCAAATTGTCAGGTAAAGGCTAATAAGGCAGCGTTGGTGGTAGCGCTTATCATCCCTTGTCTTTGGGCTTTCCCATCTTTTCTCTCGCTCAATTTCGTTGGCAATATTGCCTGCTGGTTGGTCCTTCCAGTTACCCCTTGAGGTGGGGAGAGAGGGAACCACCAAGCGAGGACATGGTAGCGATGCCGTCTG
>BEHT01000044.1 GCA_002898575.1 bacterium HR17 | reverse complement strand
GCGCCCCATTGTGTTGCTGGCGGGTGAGGGGCATGACGCGGCAAGGCTACAGCGTTTGGCGAAACAGCTGGGCGTCGCTGACAGCGTGCGCTGGCTGGGCTTTCAAGACGATGTGCGCCCGGTTTTATGGGCGGCAGATGTCTTCGTTCATCCCAGTCGGCGTGAAGGTTTATCGTGCGCGATTTTGGAAGCCATGGCAGCAGGGTTGCCCGTCATCGCCACCAGCGTCGGGGGTATCCCCGAACTGGTGCGGCATGGCGAAACGGGCTTGCTCGTCCCACCGGATGCCCCCACCCACCTCGCCGACGCCTTGCGCCGGTTGCGTGCCGAGAAAGCGTTGCGCCAGCGGTTGGGCACGAATGCGCAGCGGTTCGTGCGGGAGCATCACACCCCTGAGGGCATGGTCGCTGCGACGCTGGCAGTTTACCGGCGGCTCAGGTGCCTTTGAGCAGGGGGGCGACTTGTTTGGCGAAGTAGGTAATGATGAGGTCGGCACCCGCGCGCTTGATAGCAGTCAGGATTTCCCCCACAATGCGGTCTTCGTCCAGCCAACCCATTTGCGCCGCCGCCTTCACCATCGCGTATTCACCGCTGACATTGTAAGCAGCGATGGGCACTTCAAACCGCTCGCGGGCGGCGGCGATGATGTCCAAGTAAGCCAGTGCGGGTTTGACCATCACGATGTCGGCGCCCTCTTCCAAGTCTATGGCGATCTCCCGCAGCGCTTCCCGCTTGTTGGCAAAGTCCATTTGGTAGCCGCGTCGGTCACCAAACTGTGGGGCGCTTTCAGCGGCTTCGCGGAAAGGACCGTAAAACGCCGACGCCATCTTGGCGGCGTAACTCATGATGGGCACATGGGCAAACCCGTTAGCGTCTAACGCTTCCCGAATGGCTTTGACACGCCCGTCCATCATGTCGGACGGCGCCACGATGTCGGCACCCGCCGCTGCGTGCGACACCGCCGTGCGCGCCAAAAGGTCCAGCGTCGCATCGTTGTCCACCTCAAACCCGTCAGCCGTTTCCCGCACGATGCCGCAGTGTCCATGTGAGGTGTATTCACACAAGCAGACATCGGTGATGACGACCAGTTCGTGCACCGCTCGCTTCAGCGCCCGCACCGCCTGTTGAACGATGCCGTTGTCGTCGTAGGCTTCGCTACCCCTTTCGTCCTTACGCGCGGGAATGCCGAAGAGCAGGACAGCAGGAATGCCCAAGCGCGCCACCTCTTCGGCATCGCGCACCAATTCGTCCACGCTGACCCGAAAGACGCCCGGCATGGACGGCACCTCTTGCCGCTGTTTCGTGCCAGGCACGACAAACATCGGGTAGATGAGGTCGTTGACGCTCAAGGTCGTCTCCCGCACCATCCGCCGCAGCGTTTCTGTGCGGCGCAACCGACGCATCCGCGCGATCGGAAAGACGGTCACGGCGCTTCACCTCACGACGGCGCAGCGACGATTTCGCCACACGGCAAGTTTACAGCGGTGTTCCTTTGCAAGGCAATGGGGGGGATCGGAGGGCGGATCTCCTGAGCCGCCGAACAAATGAGGAGAAAACGCCCTCCTGAATGGCTTGACGGCGCTGCCCGTGCCATCTTTTGCAGGGGGGTGAAAGGAGCGCGATGACCGCGCACCTACGACGGTGGGCAATAGTGTCTGGCGTCATTGCAGCGATGGCTGTTGTGTCGGGTTGTCATCGTGCCGCTTCGCAAGCCCCTTTGCTTGCGCTGCGTCGCGCCGGCGAATTGGTGCTCACTAACGGCAACGCTTCGGGTGTGGCGCGCTACGGCGACTGCCTCTACATGGTCATGAATGAGAGCGTGACGCCGCTTTTGGTTTACGACATCCGCGACCCACAGCACCCTCGCTTGCTGCATCGGTTGTCTGCTCCCGGCTGGCCGATGCGCTGCCGCATCGTTGGTGACCGATGGCTGTGGACGGTGCATGGCAACGGTGAAGGTTTCTTTGACCTGACCGACCCGACCGCCCCCCGCGCGGTGGAGGGGACGACGGGTCCGCCCCTGCGGTTTGTAGACCGCAACCGCTTTCGCGTGCATCCCAACTTCACCTACCAAACTTGTGCCTTCGGCACGACGCTGTTTTACGGCACGGAGAAGGGCACGACGGAGATTTACGACATCGCCGACCCCAAAGCACCGAAGTTGCTGGCGACCATCCCGACAGGTGTGCCGATGGTGTTGGACGGCGACTGGTTGGCTGTTGCGGGGCGACAAAGTCCTGTGCAGTTGTGGGATGTGCGCCGCCCGGCAGCGCCGCACCTCGTGGGCATGCTCCGCACCGACGGGTTGCCCTTTGAGGTGCGGGGGTCAGCGGTGGCATGGGGTGACGGACGGTTGTTTGTCGGCATCCGCACCGACCTACCCAGCCTCTGGGGCGCCGGTCCGTTTCCGAAAGTCGCGATGGGCATCGCTGTCTTTGATGCCCGTCACCCGCAGCGCTTGAGCGCCGAAACGCTGCTGGGTTGGACTGAGTTGCCCAACGCCCTTGCAGACATCACGACCCTCGTTTACCACAAGGGGCATGTGTTCGCCAGCGACGCTGCGTTCGGTTTGCGCGTGTTTGATGTCCGCGACCCCACTGCAATTCGCCAAGTCGCCGCCGACCGTCAGGGCGGGGAGTTGTCCGCTGTAGCCGTTGCTCCGCAACGCCGCTTGCTTTTCGTCGGGCAAAATTTGTCGGGCAGCGTGTTCGTCGTGGACATCGCCGACCCGCAACGCCCTCGCGTGCTGGGTTACTTTCACCACTTCTTGCGCGTCTGGGGCACGATGGCGGTGCACAAGGAGCGCTACCTTTACTTTCAAGCCGACCTATCGCGCCCTATCGGCATGAGCGCGCTGTTCACGCTGGATGTGCGTGACCCGCAGCGACCGTCATTGGCTTCTGTCCTGCACGGCGTCGCACGGGCTTACGGGATGGTCATCGTTGACCGCTACCTTTACACCAGCGGCGGTGACATTTTTGACCTAAGCGACCCTGCCCGTCCACAAAAATTGCCCGTGCGGTTGCCCTGCGATGGCTACCAAATTGCCTATCGCGCCCCTTACTTGTTCGTCGCCCATTTCGCCGCTGCGACCCCGCAGGGTCAACAACGAGGCGTCCTTTCGGTCGTAGACATTCGCCAGCCGACGCAACCGCGTTTGGTTGCGCAACTGCCGTTGCCCTTTGGACATCGCGTTATCACGATGGCATTCCTAAAGCGTTGGCTGTTTCTCGGTTGGGCGCAACGCGCCGCAGGGCGCCGCCCCAGCGGTTTGGTCATCGCAGTGGACATTGATGACCCCACTCATCCCCGCTGCGTCGGGCAATGGGAGATCGCCAGCGATTTGCAAATGCCTGAGGCTATCACCTACGCCCATGTGTGGACGGATGGGCAATGGCTCTTCGTCGGTTGCTACCGCCGCCACTTGAGCGCGTTCGCCGTGCGGGAACAAAACGGTGCTGTCCAGCTGCAACCTGTAGGGCGGTTGAGCGAGTTGCCGACGGCGTGGCTGATGACAGGAGCCGATGGCTGGATTTACCGCATCGGGTTGGACCGTATCGTGAGCATCCGCATCGGCAAGTGAAGTCACCAGCCGACGAACTCGGCGATCGCCTCTTCAAAGACGCGCCGATACAACCCGACCCACGCTTTGACCGCTTGCGTCCATTGACGCTGTTGGGTCAAGCGGTGCATTTGCCGCCGTGTGCGTTCCCGCCACGCGGCATCGTCCCAGATGCGCTCCAACGCGAGGATGACGCTTTCCGGTTTCGACTCATTCAGCCACAAGGCAGCATCGTTCAAAACTTCCTGCAACGGCGCCAGCGGCACAGCCACGACCCATTTGCCCATCGCTGCCGCACAAAGCCCTTGACTGCCGCGCCCATCGCTTTCCGTGACGATGACGATGCCCGCTTCGGACAAAGCATTTTTTGCCGCTTGCCCCGTCACTTCCTTCGGCAGCCCTTGCCATGCCACTTGAACCTTTTGCAACCCCTCCCGCACCCATGCAGGCACTTGACCCCAAACGACGGCGCGTTTCCCTGCACTTTCGGCAAAGGGGTCAGCGATAAACAGCGGGTCAATGCCGACAGGCATCACGCGCACTTTTTCCTCGGGGACCTCAAACCGCTCCTGAACCGTTCGTGCCAAGTAACCGGACGCAGCCGCGATGCACCACGCCTGTTGCAACGACGCAGCGGTCAAACGGTCTGAGGACGGTTCTTCCCACACGGTCACGATGACGGGCGGCGCGGCGTCCAACGACGGCTTTTGTGTCGCGAAGGGTGAGATGGCAGTTAGGGCGTGAACGATGTCCAATCGGTCGCGGGATGCGATGGCAAGGAACGCCGACTGATGTGCCAACCGCCGCAGCCACGCCCATTGCGTCGGCAATTTCGTCTCCACGATGCGCCAATGGGGCAAATCGCAGTTAGCGCCGATGGCGTGGCTGCCACCGCGCGGTGCGTAAAGCAGATACTCGTTGAAACGGTCAAAGTGGTGGAGCGCAAACAAAAATTGCCCGACACATCGCCGCGTCGGTTCGGACAAATCTGCTACCAACAACGCGTCCATACCGATGCGCGCGGGCACCGACGCTGCGCCCGTCAGCCTCTCTCGTCGCTGCGCCATTCATCGCCCCTCCGTCGGCAATTCTTGCTCCACTGCTTTGGGGATAAGGACGACGCCATGCGGTTCTAAGGTGACCGCCAAATCGTCGACGGCAGCCTGCAAAGTTTGCTCCACGGTCGCTTTATCGCTCCCTGATGCCGCCATCAAAACCGTGATGCGCACTTCGTCGCCGAAGACGCGGGCTTTAGACTTGATGTAAACTGACGGATGTCTGTCGGCGACTTGCTTGAGCAGCGGCGCTAAAACGGACTCATCGCGACAAGTCACTTCAAAAGTGCGTTCGGTGTAATGCCCCGCACCCAAAACCTGTTGGAGCAACGGCGGCAGCGTTTGCTCAAAAATGCCCTTCAGCTCTGCGGGCACGCCGGGCAGGCAAACGAGGATGGTTGTATCTACAGGCAACCAAACGCCGGGTGCTGTCCCGACGGGGTTGAAGAGCGGCGTCGCCCCCGCTGGCAACAGTGCCATCTTGCCGCGCGCAGGCGTCACTTCAGGCGTGTCCACAAACCCGCGCTCGTAAAGGTCGCGATAGCGTTGGGTCACCATCTGTAACGCTTGCTCGTTGAGTTCCAACGGGCGTCCCACCGCCTTAGCCACAGCGGCGACGGTGCGGTCATCGTCCGTCGGTCCCAAGCCGCCAGAAGTGACGAGCAAATCGGTGTCCCGTTGTAGCGCCCCTCGCACTTCCGCTGCGATAGCGTCTTCGTCATCGCGCACCAACACGGCACGACGCACTGTCACCCCCATCCGCGTCAACCGCCGACACAGCCAGTGGGTGTTGGTGTCCAGCACATCGCCAATCAGCAACTCATTGCCGACGGCAATGATTTCCGCGACCTTCATGCGCATCACCTCACGTATCCCGCAAAAATTTTGGGGGCGCCTCAGCGTGGTCGCGTTGGTCAGCGGAAGCACGGCAGGCTCCACTTAACACAACAGCACAAGGAGGAAGCACACATGAGCGACGGGTTGACTTACGAAACGGCAGGCGTGAATGTGCGCGATGAACCGACGGCGCTGCGACGGTTGGCAGAGGTTTTACGCCCGACGGAAAACTTTCTACCGAAGGGCAAAGTCGTGCTGGGTATCGGTTATTTCGCTGCTGTCGTGCAAGTCAGTGATGACTTGGGCATCGCTGTCGCGACGGACGGCGTCGGGACAAAGTTGCTCGTCGCGCAAATGTTGGAGCGCTATGACACCGTCGGCGTCGATTGCGTGGCGATGAACGCCAACGATGTGCTGTGCGTCGGGGCGACCCCCGCCATCTTCGTGGACTACTTAGCGGTGGAGCGCCTTGACCCTGAAGTCATCGCCCAAATCGCGCACGGGTTGCAGGAAGGCGCCCGACAAGCGGGCGTCGCGGTTGTCGGCGGGGAGTTGGCGCAAGTGCGCGAAATAGTGCGGGGTATTGAAGACGGCAAAGGCTTTGACCTTGTGGGCACTTGCGTCGGGTTCGTCCACCCCCGTCGCCTCGTCATCGGCAGCGATTTGCAAGTCGGCGATGTCGTCATCGGGTTGCCCAGCAACGGCATCCACAGCAACGGGTTGACGCTGGCGCGCCGCATCCTGTTTGACCGCGCCCGTTTCACGCCGACGACTTTCGTGGACGAATTGAACGCGACCGTCGGCGACGAATTGCTCAAACCGACCCGCATTTATGTCCGCGCGGTGGCAGCGGTGCTGGCGCAAGGGCGCGTCAAAGCGCTCGTGCACATCACGGGCGGTGGCGTGCGGAACTTGCTGCGGGTGCAAACACCCTGCACCTTTGTGCTGGACGACTTGCCTGAACCGCCGCCGATTTTCCAGTTGTTACAACGGTTGGGCGATGTGCCCGACGCCGAAATGTTCACGACCTTCAACATGGGAGTCGGTTTTTGCCTTATCGTGGCGAAAGAAGACGCCGACCGCACCGTGCGGTTGCTGCAAGCGGCGGGCGAACAAGCGCGGGTCATCGGGCACATCGCGACGCTCGGCGAGCGCCAAGTGCGTTTGCCTCAATACCGCCTCGTTATCGCGCCGTGAAGAGGGCGATACGCTGCATCTCCGCGCGTTCGCGCAGTTGCATTTCAACCTTTGCCCAATCGGGCGGGTTGAAAATTTGCAGGACCTCATAAGGTGTCGGCAGCGCCACGAACACGAAGGCAACCCGAACGGTCGCTGCGTTGAAGACGCGATGGGCGGCAAACGCGTAGGCAATGGCTTGCCAACGGTAACCTTCGTCCCACTTGCGTTGGGCTGCGTCGGGTGAAGTCACCGCATCGGTCTTGAAGTCCACGATGAGCCACTCCGTTTGCCTGTCAGCGATCAAGTCCCATCGCCCGACCAACTCAACAGCGGGTGCGTCGCTTAAACGCAAGCAAAAGTCCAACTCGTGCCAGCGCTTTTGCGCTCGCTCCGCGTCCTGCCACGACCGCGAACGCCTTGCCCGTTGCAAAAACGCCCGAATGTCGTCGGCTCGCTGGCACACTTGCCTCGCGTCTGCGCCGACCGTTTGCGCAACCCACGCAAGCTGCCGCTCATCGGGTTCAACGACCCCGTAACGCAATAGGGCGTGAACGACCAAACCCAACTCGCGCCCCGTTTGCGCATCGGCGCCGGTTGCGTGGGACACCGTAAGTTGCGGGAGCAAGTCGGAGACGCTCAAGCGAATGACGGGCGGGGGCTCAGAGGGCAACGAGACTGTGCGGCATGGCAATTCGGGGACAGGTTCTTCGCCCTTCAGCCACCGAACGCCCGGCGCCTCGGACCGCTCCATCGCCGCCGTTTCGCCGCCGACGAGCGATGTGTCCCACAACCGCACCGTTATGCCGTCAGCGACCGTCAACGCCGGTTGCCCTTGCCCGACGGGCACTTGCAGCGTATCCACGATCAGTTGCAGCCAATTTTGCCAACCGCTATTTTGCCCACCGCTTTGACTTTGTCGCTTGCGGCTTTCATCTTGCACCCCGACCAAAATCAAGCGGTCTTTTGCCCGCGTCCACGCGACGAACAACAACCGTTCCAACTCCGCCCGTTCACGCTGCTGCCGCCATCGGTCAACGGCGTTGAAGTTGGGCATCTCTTCACGCCGCAGGCGTTCGCCCACTTCGTTATAGCGGCGGACGGCAACCCCGCCATCGGGGTCTGCCACGACCATGTCGGTAGTCCCTTTAGGCGCGCTCACCTCGCCCAACATCGGGACGATGACGACGGGAAACTCCAGCCCTTTGGCGGCGTGAACGGTCATGACTTGCACCGCGTCGGTCGCCGCGCCTGCCAATGGCGGTTCGCCGATGCGCACCTCACCCTCCAACAACGCCGTTGCGTAACGCACCAATCCACGCACGGTCAATTGCAACCCATCGCTGATTTCCTGCGCCATGCGCAAAAACTTGCGGATGTTCGCTAACCGCTGGCGTCCCTGCGGCAACGCTGCAACGAGGACATCGTAACGGGTCTCGCGAACGAGCCACTCCAGCAGTTGCCGCACGCTGGCGCGGTCGGCAATACGCATCGCTTCCTCGCGCAATCGTTGCGCCCGTTCCACTCTCGCCCGCTCTTCAGGGCGCAATTTTTCCGGCTCATTATGGCACAGCCAAAACAGCGCTTCGTCGCTGATGCCAACCATCGGAGACCGCAGCCACGCCACCCACGCCACTTCATCGTCGGGCTCGGCGATGACTTGCAAGAAATTCAGTAAGTCGCGGGCTTCCATCGTCTCAAAGAAGCCGTAGCCTGCGATGATGTGGTAAGGGACACCGTGACGGCGCAACGCGTCTTCGTAAACACCTGCGTTGACCAACTCCCTTAGCAAGACGGCGATGTCGCGATAGGCAACGCCATCGCGGTGCAATTCAATGACGCGGCGGGCAATCCATTCGGCTTCCGCTTGCAGCCGCTGCCATTTGCCTATCGTCTGGGGCAAGCGGAAGAAGGCGAACTCAATCGCCGTTTGGTCGGGCGTTTCTGTGCGGTGCGCTGTCATCGGTTGCAAGCGGGTGCGGATGCGTTGCAACGGGGCTTCGTCCTGTTCGCTAACGGCGAAGATGCGCTCAAAGGCATAATTGGTCAACGCCACCAGCGGCTTAACGCTGCGGTAGTTGATGCTCAACCGCTCGGCGCGCCAGCCGTGCGTCGTTTGTGCCCGTTCCCAAAGGGCGTTGAAGACACTGACATCGGCGTTGCGGAAGGCGTAGATGGACTGTTGGCTGTCGCCGACGCCAAAAAACTTCACGGGGCTCTCAGGCTCATCCCAACCGCACAGCAACCGCAAAATGTCCACCTGCACGCGGTCGGTGTCCTGCAGTTCGTCCACCAAAATGCGCCGATGTTGCACCCGCACCCGCTGACGCACTTCGCCGTTGTCCCGCAACAAACGCCATGTCCGCAGCAGCAAATCGTCAAAATCCAGCGCGTTGATGTCACGCTTCGCCTTCTCGTAGGCGTCAACTAAAGCGTCGTAGCAGCGTTCTAATGCCTGCTCGCTTTCTGTCAGGGTGCCAACTTGGCACAACATCGGTTTGTTGACGCTGCGGCGATGCTCAATGAGTGGGCGCAACTCCAGCAACTTCGCCAAGATGACGACAGCGCGGCTGAAGCCCCAATGGGCGACGACGCTTTCGGCGATGTCTTTGACGGTGTCGCAGGGTTGTTGTGTAAGGTGTTCCCAGAGCCACCGTTCACACACTTGGCGGCGCAAAATGGACGCTCGCAAATCGTCCAGCACTTGAAAAGACGGGTCAATGCCCGCCGCAAGGGCGAACTGGCGGAGCAAACGGGCACAAAAACTGTGGATGGTGCCGATAGGCGCTTCGGGCAAACGGTCTAACAACTGGCGGGCGCGGTCCCGCCATGTTTTCTCTTGGGCGTCGCGGGCGACGCGTTGCAGCACTTTGCCGATGCGCTCTTTCATCTCCGTCGCCGCTTTTTCGGTAAAGGTGACGGCGACGACAGCCTCTATGTCCCAAGCGGTGTGGGTCATGAGCAGGTGCAAGTAGTGGGCGACCAATACCCGCGTCTTGCCTGAGCCCGGACCTGCGTTGATGAGCAAATGCGCGTCGTCCGAAACCGCCAATGCCTTTTGTTGTTCGTCCAGCGGGTTGCCCTGCTCATCGCACAGCCAAGGGACGACCATGCGCAGGCACCTCGGCAACGACGCTGTTTTTCACGACTCATCGGCGGCGCTTTGTCGCCTTCGTTCCGTCAGGCGCAATTTGCTGTGGCGGCAAAGGGCTTTGAAGTCGCAGGCGCGGCAACTGTCGTCGTGCCGAAGCGGCTGAGGGGCAAATTGGGCGGCAGCGATGTTCGCCAAAAATCGCTTAGCGTGTTCCGTCGCCTTTTGCCGCATCGCTGTCAACGAGGGACGCTTGCTACCCTTTGCAACCAACCGGCACGAACGGCTGTAGCCGCTTTGGGTGAATTGCAGCAGCCGCAAAAATACCGCTTCCGTCACGCCGTCGCCCGCTGCCAAAGCAGACAGAGGCAACTGCAGTGCGACACCATCATCTATGTCTTGGAAGGACGGCGCTGTCAGCGTCCTATAAATGACGACGCGCCGCTCCCCAGCATCATTTTCGTCAAGGCGGTCAATTTTGAGCGTGATCGGCAACGGCTTGAGGGCGTCAGGCACATCGCCTAGCCGAGCGGCTGTTAGTTGCACCACCGCTTCCACTTCAACGGGGCGCCAACCCTGCTGCCGCTCCACCGCCTCTGCCTGCCACATTCTGCCGACCGCCTCCAGCACCCGTTTACGCACCAATTCGCGCATCGCCTCGGGGTAAGTCACCAACTTTTCGTCGATGACGCGTTGGGCGATGTCGCGCAAAGTGGCTTCATCGGGCAAATCGCCGCGTTCCTGCCATGCCCGCACAAAGCACACCATGGTGGCGTGCCACACCTCGCCAATGATGCGATGGTCAACGATGTAGGTGATATCTTGGGGGCGTCGCAGACCCAAGAGGTGGCGGGCAAAAAAGCGGTAAGGGCAATGCCCGTAGTCTTCCAACGCCGTCACGCGCAACCCGTTCGCCCGCAACAGCGCCACGATCGCCTCTGCCAGCGACGGGATGTTGCCGTCCCACGCCCCTCGCTGCGGTTCCTGCCACCGCCGCCATTCAGCGTGCAATCGGTCGCGAAAATCCTCATCGCGCAACAGGCGTGCCACCGTCGCGCGTTCTTCCGTCGCGAGGTCGGCGTTTGTGAAGGCGACAAACAGTGCCCGTTGTTCCGCATCGCGGTCATCAACGGCTTCGGTCAAATCGCGGGGCAACACATCGCCCAAATCCCGTTCGTGCCTTTGCCATCGCCATCCTGTCGCGCACAGAGCGTTTTCCGCTGCACTCAGAAACACGGATGTCGCCTGCGGTTTGCCCTCGGCATCGGTGCGGCGGTAAGCGAGCACCAATCGTTCCGTCGCCGCACCCACCGCTTCCATGAACAGCATCCGTTCGGCGACGAGAAATTGTGCGCGAAACTTCAGCGGCGTTTGCAACTGGCAACTTTGCTGCAACCGGTAGCGATGCTCATCGGTCAGCAACTCAAACTGCGACGGTGACTGCGGGAAATCGCCGTCGTTCAGACCGAGCACGACGACGACAGGCACCCAAACCCCGCGCCCTTCAACTACAGTCGTCACAGGCACGGCATCAGCGAGCGGCTGCGGTGGGAAGCGACATGCGTCCGTCAGCACAGCCACAAATTCGTCCAAACTCAACGGCGTAGACCACGCCTGCAAACTGTTCAGCGTCTCATACACTTGCCGCAACGCAGCGCTTTCCTGCTCGTCAATAGCGGAACGGTAGGCGACGCCCCGGCGAAGGGACACCGGTGGTGCGCCGATAGTCACAAACCTGTCCAACAATTGCCGCCACGCTTGGGCGTGGTCGCGTGCGGGTGCCTTGAGCGGCAACGCTTTGATGGCGGCAAAAAATTCGCGGAACTGTTGCGCTCGTCCCTCGTCGCCTCCCGCCAACTGTTGCGCCCAGTGTTCAAGGTCGGTTTCAACGAGGTTTTGCCGAATGCGCTGTAACACCTCTTTGTGGCGTTCAGGGGGCAACAGCGGTTCGCCGTTCACTTGTAAGTAGGGGGACGGCAACAACTGCCACAACCGAGCGCCATCCAAACCTTGCCGGCACGCTTCCGCCAAGGCGCGGAACAACCGCTGCAACCCGTGAGCGGGTTGTCCAGACTCTGTCCGCATTGCAAACGGCACGCCGTAGCGGGCGCTAATGGCTTCTAAGGCGGGCAGATACTTGTCCAACGAACGGGCGAGGAGCAATGCGTCGCTGTAGCGGCGCAATTTGCCTTCCCGCCGCCACTGCGTCAGCACCCGCACCGCCATCTCCACTTCCTGCTCCTCGCCCGCTGCCGCTATGCAGACGACGCGGTCCGTCGGCTGAAACGCAGGGGCTTCCTGTTGCCAGTGAAAGGCAAACCGAACGATGGCATTTAACTCGTCGGGCACTTCGTCGTCACACTCTTGCGCCAATGTCGCATCGTGCAACAACCGGCGCAAGGCGTGCGTGTAGCGGTAGGCGGGTTCGTTGTCTGTAAAGCAAGGGACGAAAAAGCGGATGTGTTGAGCGCCGTCGGTGTGCAACGCTTGCAGGAATTGCCAGCGCAAGTCGGTCAACGCCGTGAAGCCGTAAGCGATGATTTCGGACGGCAACGCATCAGGCGAACGGCGCACCGCTTCAATGCCCCGCCGCAAGACATCGCCGACCGTCCAAAGGTGGCGCTCGCATAACACACTGCACCAATGCCGCCACAAGCGGGTCAAAGGGGCGACGGTGGGGTCATCGGGCAACGCGGTGGCGACCCGCTCAGGGGTCAGCCCGTGCAACTCCAACTCTTCAACGGTGTCAAGGAACACCTCCACGATGCCATTTACGCGCCACTGCGGGGGCAAATCGCTGGCGGCGTGAAAGGCGTCCCACGCGGCGAGGCGCAACTCTAACGGACGGGCGAGCCGCCCAAAAGATGCCCCGCTGCTTTGTGCAAGCCTTTCGGCGAACTTTTCCAGCGTGACGACCGCTTCACCGTGAACGCCGCCTATTTCCTCAGCCAACCGTGACAGCCACCATTGCCTCAGCGCGGCGGACGGGACGATGATGAGCGCCTTACCGTTGCTTGCCCGCCACGCTGTTAGCGCCGCCGTTTCCAGTGCCCGCCAACGAGGCGCGCAAACCCAATGGACAGACACAGCGACAATCACCACGCTCTTGCGGGCGGAACATTACCTACCCCACTTCGTTGAATTTTCCTCTCGGCAATACCTTGGAGGGAGCGCTGCCTGACGCGCCCTTATGGTTTTCATGTCATTTTTCGGCGGTTCAGGAGAGCCGCCCTCCGACCAAACTCCACTATTCAACACAGCACCCACCTCCACTTTGTTGGCTGACTTGCCAACCCGCTAACCATTCCGCCAGCGTTAGCCAAAGGCGCACGGCTGCTGTTTCCGCCTCTTCGTCCAACACCTGCCACAAAAATTGCTGCGTCAAAGCGACAAAGTCAGGGGGCGCGGAGTCTGCCTCGGAAAGGCGCAGTGGGCTTTCAAAGCGGTCAGGGTAAATCGTCTGCCACGACCGCAGCACGAACGCCAGCGTTTCGTCAGGGCGGGTGAACAGGGCTTCGCCCAACTCATCTCGCGCCAAGGTGCGCAGTTCGTCCCAAGTCACGGCGGCTCACTCCTCATCTTCGCCCGGCTCCAGCAAACCCAAATCGCCAGCGCGGCGGCGATACAAGACATTGACCTTGCCCGTTTCGGCGTTGACGAAAACGAAAAAGTCGTGCCCCAACAAGTCCATTTGCACAGCGGCTTCGTCTATTGTCATCGGTTTGACAGGGAAGCGCTTGATGCGAGCGATGGGAAGGGGTGTCGGCGGGGCAGAGGGCTCAGCGGGTTGGGGAGCGACGGCAGCGGGCAAAGGTTGAGCGTGACGCCGACGGTCAATGAGCCGCTCCTTGTAGCGGTGCAATTGGCGGTCAATTTTGTCCATCGCTCGGTCGAAAGCGGCGCGGATGGAACGCCCCTTTTCCTGCGCCCGCAGCAGGTAGCGAGCGACCTTTAGCGTGACTTCCACGACGAACTGCCCCCGCTCCTTGCGCACCACGACCTTAGCGTCCTGCATGTTAGGGAAGATGCGCTGCAGCGCCGCCAAACTGCGGCGGACGCGGTCTTGGAAGGCGTCAGCCAACGGCACATCCCGTGCGACGAAGTGGACGGGCAAAAGCGGTTCTGCGAGCGCATTGTCTTCACGCGCCATCGTAGCAACCTCCTGTCGTCCGTCGCGGCGTTCGCTTTACGGGTGAACGAGTGTTGCGACGACGAAGGCGGCGATGCCTTCGGCGCGCCCGACAAACCCCATGCCGTCGGTGGTCGTCGCTTTGATGCTGACAGCGTCCAACGGCACTTCCAGCAGTTGGGCGACCTGCGCCCGCATCGCGTCGCGGTAGGGCGCCAAGCGAGGCGTTTGGGCGACCAGCGTGATGTCCACATGGGCGACCTGCCAGCCCCGCTCCCGCACCATCCCCAGCACGGTGCGGACGAAGGACGCGCTATCGGCGCCTTTGTAGCGGGGGTCTGTGTCGGGGAAATGCTGCCCGATGTCGCCCAACGCTAACGCACCCAGCAAAGCATCGCACAGCGCGTGCAACGCCACATCGGCGTCAGAGTGCCCGATGAGCCCGCGAGGGTGCGGGATGGTCACCCCGCACAATTTCAACGGGCACCCATCCGCAAACCGGTGGGCATCAACCCCCATTCCAACGCGCCATTGCATCGCCGTCACCGCCTTCATTTTGCCATCACCTGTTTCCTGTCGCGTCGGGTAAATCCCGCCAACGCGCGGCGGAAAGGACAACAGCGTTCGGTAGCGTTAGATTTTGGTGGGGCGCATCGGACGCGCTCACCAACCGGCAGCATCGTGCGCCTTTCGGGAGGCGAACGGTCGTGAACGAGGGGCTCGTTTACCTTGACTACGCTGCCACGACACCGATGGACCCACGCGTGCTGGATGCGATGATGCCCTATCTGACCGACAAGTTCGGCAACCCGAACAGCATCCACGCCTTCGGGCGGGCTGCCCGCCAAGCCGTTGACGAAGCGCGGGAGAAAATCGCAGCGCTCCTCAACTGCCAGCCCAGCGAAATCGTGTTCACCGGCAGTGGGACGGAAAGCGACAATTTGGCGTTGCGCGGGGTCGCCGAAGCCTATCAGCGCAAAGGCAACCACATCGTCACGACTGCCGTTGAGCACCATGCCGTCCTGCACACTTGCCGGGCGTTGGAAGACCGCGGCTTTACCGTCACCTACCTGCCCGTTGACCGGCACGGCTTGGTGGTGCCGGAGCAGGTGGCGGAAGCCGTCACAGACCGCACGATTCTCGTCAGTGTCATGCACGCCAACAACGAAATCGGCACGATTGAGCCCATCGCTGACATCGTGCGGGCGGTCAAAGAGAAGCGCCCCGATGTGCTGGTCCACACCGATGCCGTGCAGACGGTCGGGCACATCCCCGTGGATGTGTCGGCGTTGGGCGTAGACCTGTTGAGTTTTTCGGCGCACAAGTTCTACGGACCAAAAGGGGTCGGCGCCCTCTTCGTGCGGCAGGGGGTGCGGCTCGTGCCCCAATTGACTGGCGGCGGTCAAGAACGCAACCGCCGGTCGGGCACGGAAAATGTCGCCGGCATCGTCGGCATGGCAAGGGCGTTGGAACTCGCCGTCGCAGAAATGCCCGACGAACTGCCTCGGCTCCAAGCCCTGCGGGACGAACTGATTGCCGGCGTGCTGGAACGCATCCCTGACAGCCGCTTGAACGGGCATCCCACCCAGCGGTTGCCCCACAACGCCAACTTCAGTTTTCGGGGCGTGGAAGGCGAAGCGCTGTTGTTGCAACTGGACCTACACGGCATCGCCGCTTCATCGGGGTCGGCGTGTTCGTCGGGCAGTTTAGAGCCGTCCCATGTCTTGTTGGCGCTGGGCTTGTCGCACGAGTGGGCGATCGGGTCGCTGCGGTTGACTTTGGGGCGGTTCACGACCCGCGAACAGATCCAGCGGGTGTTAAGCGTTTTGCCTACGGTCGTGGAAAAATTGCGCGCAGTGGCGGCGCAAGCGTTTTAGCCCAGCAGTGCAAGGAGGGGCTACCCAAGGTGCGTTGGCTGCACCGGTGTTGGCAGGCATTTTGCGACAACTTTATTTCGCATGTGTTGGTCGTGCCCGACCGCGACCCAGCGGCGCGGACGGGCTTTTTCGGCTGGCTGGAAATCCTTTTGTGTTACCCCGGCGTCCACGCCATCTGGCTGCACCGCATCGCCCATTGGCTGTGGAACTTAGGCGTGCCCGTGTTGCCCCGATTGCTGTCGCATCTCAACCGCTGGTTGACAGGCATTGAAATTCACCCTGGCGCCCAAATCGGCAAAGGTGTGTTCATTGACCACGGTGCAGGTGTCGTCATCGGTGAGACGGCGGTGGTCGGCGACAATGTGACGCTGTATCAAGGCGTCACGCTGGGTGGGACGGGAAAGGAGAAAGGCAAGCGGCATCCGACCGTCGGTAACAATGTCGTCATCGGAGCGGGCGCTGTCGTCTTGGGCAACATCACCATCGGCGACAACGCCCGCATCGGGGCAGGTTCGGTCGTCGTCAAACCCGTTCCGCCCAACGCGACGGCGGTAGGCGTGCCTGCCAAGATTGTCAGCATCAACGGCGTGCGGGTGGAGCCGCTGGCGCACGACCGCATTCCCGACCCGCAACTGGAGATGTTTCGGCAACTGCAGGCGCAAATTGACGAACTGCGCACCCGCTTGGACGCGATAGAGCGCCAACGGGCTCCCGACGAAACGCCCCGCTCATGACCGCTGGGCGGCGATGGCGCGCATGTTCTCGCAAATGGCTTGCCCGAACTCCGAGCACTTGATGGGCTCCACGCCCAACTGGCGCGCCAAATCGTAAGTGACTTTTTGTTGTTTGACGGTGGCGGCGATGCCTTGCTCAATCAAATCCGCTGCTTCTTGCCAACCCATGTAGCGGAGCATCATTACGCCCGAAAGGATAAGGGAACTGGGGTTGACGACATCCTTGCCGGCATACTTGGGGGCGCTGCCGTGCGTCGCTTCAAAAAGGGCTACATAATCGCCCATGTTAGCCCCTGGCGCCATCCCCAACCCACCGACTTGCGCCGCCAAGGCGTCAGAAATGTAGTCGCCGTTGAGGTTAGGCGTTGCGATGATGTGATACTCGTCGGGACGGGTCAAAATCTGTTGGAACATGTTGTCAGCGAGGCGGTCTTTGATGAGCACCTTGCCGTCAGGCACTTTGCCGCCATACTGCTCGGCGACTTCCTGTTCCGTCACGATGAAATCCCGAAACTCTTCCAGCGCCACTTCGTAGCCCCACTTGGCAAAGGCGCCTTCCGTGAACTTCATGATGTTGCCCTTGTGCATCAGCGTGACGGACGGGATGTTTTGCTCAAGGGCGTAGCGGATGGCTTTGCGGACTAACCGCTTGCTAGCGAACTCGCTGATGGGCTTAACGCCGATACCCGAGTCGGTGCGAATCTCTACGCCGAACTCCGTGCGCATCAACTCAATAAAGCGCTGGGCTTCGGGGCTGCCCTTCTCCCATTCAATGCCCGCATAGACATCTTCCGTCGTTTCGCGAAAAACGAGGGCGTTAACTTTTTCGGGGTGCTTAACGGGGCACGGCACGCCTTCAATCCACTTGACGGGGCGGACGCAGGCATAAAGGTCCAACTCCTGCCGCAGTGTGACATTGAGGGAGCGATAGCCTGTCCCGATGGGCGTCGTCAGTGGACCTTTGATGGCGACGATGAATTCCGCTATCGCTTTCAGCGTGTCATCGGGCAGCAGTTCGCCATAGACGGCTTGGGCTTTTTCGCCGGCGTAGGCTTCAAACCAAACGATGCGGCGCTTGCCATCGTAAGCCAATTGCACGGCGGTGTCAAAAACAGGGCGGGCTGCCCGCCAGATGTCCGGACCGATGCCGTCCCCTTCAATCCAAACGACGAAGGGGTTGTCAGGCACTTGCAAGCGCCCATCTTTGACCGTGATTTTTTCGCCGTCGCTGGGCGGTGTCAGTTTGCGGAAGGTCATCGCTGTCATCCCCCTTGCATTGGCGGTCCCGCTGAAATTGTAGCAAGGCAACCGCGCAAGGTGTGGCGTCTGAAAGCGGGCGCTGTTCGGTGCTAAATTTGTCGCCGGAAGGAGGCAAAGACTATGCCCGAACCGCTACTGAAGGAGTTGAGCAAGCCAGGGCGCATCGGTGTGGCGCTGCCCGAACCCGATGTGCCGTGCCGCCCGCTTACAGAATTGCTGGGGGAAGGGTTTGTGCGAACCCAGCCGCCGCCATTGCCCGAATTGGACCAGCCGACCGTCATCCGCCACTTTGTTCGCCTCTCGCAGCGCAACTACAGCGTGGACACCCACTTCTACCCGTTGGGTTCGTGCACGATGAAGCACAACCCGAAAGTCAACGAGGACGCTGCCCGCCTTTCGGGGTTCGTCTGGCTACACCCGTTGCAGGACGAAGAGACGGTGCAAGGGATGCTGCGCCTCATGAAAGCGTTGGAGCGGATGCTGTGCGAAATCGGGGGCATGGACGCCTGCACGCTGCAAGGGGCAGCGGGCGCGCAAGGGGAATTCATCGGGCTGTTGTTGGTGTTGGCGTGGCACCGCCATCGGGGCGAAGGCGAACGGCGCACCCGTATCATCGTGCCCGATTCCGCACACGGCACTAACCCCGCTTCCGCTGCACGGTGTGGCTTCACAGTGGAAAGCATCCCTAGCGGACCTGACGGATGCGTTGACCTTGCGGCACTGGAAAAAGCGTTGCAACCCGACCGTGACGGCAACCTGCCCGCTGCCGTCATGGTCACCAACCCCAACACTCTGGGCAAGTTTGAGCGGGAGATCGTGAAGGTCGCTGAACTAACGCATGAAGCCGGAGCGCTGCTCTACTACGACGGCGCCAACTTGAACGCCATCATGGGTAAAGCCAAACCCGGCGATATGGGTTGCGACATCATGCATTTCAACTTACACAAAACTTTCAGCACCCCGCACGGTGGTGGCGGTCCCGGCGCTGGTCCCGTCGCCGTCAAATCCTTCCTTGAACCCTTTCTACCCGTGCCCGTCATTGAGGAACGAGACGGCAAATTGACGCTCACTTATGACCGCTCCCTGTCCATCGGCAGAGTGCACAGTTTTTACGGCAACGCGTCGGTGCTGGTGCGGGCTTACACCTACATCCGCAGTTTGGGCGCAGCGGGTTTGGCTCAAGTGTCCGAAGACGCCGTCTTAAACGCCAATTACCTGATGCACCGCTTGGCGATGCTGTTCCCTGTCGCTTACCCCGGCGTGTGTAAGCACGAGTTTGTGCTGACACTGCGCCAATTCAAACGCGAGACGGGCGTCCGCACTTGGGATGTCGCCAAACGGTTGCTGGACTACGGCTTCTACGCCCCGACGGTTTACTTTCCGACGATCGTGGAAGAGGCGATGATGGTGGAGCCGACGGAAACGGAGAGCAAGGAGACGCTGGACGCTTTTGTCGCGGCATTGGCGCAAATCGCGCAAGAAGCCCGCGAGCAACCCGAACTGGTGCAAACCGCTCCCCACACGACGCCCGTCACGCGTTTGGACGAAGCCAGAGCGGCACGGGAACTGAAAGTGCGCTGGTGAACGGGTTCGCTCCTCCCTTGACTGTCGTTAGAGCGTCCACGCCCGAAAGGGGCGCGCTGCTTCATGCACCGCTTTTGCCATTTCCAGCAACTCCCCGACTTTGTGCAACGGGACCATGTTGGGACCATCTGATCGGGCATTATCGGGGTCAGGATGGATTTCCATGAAAATGCCATCCACACCCGCCGCCACTGCCGCCCGCAATAACACGGGCACCAATTCCCGTCGCCCTCCAGACGCACTGCCGCGCCCGCTGGGTTGTTGGACGCTGTGCGTGGCGTCAAAAACGACGGGGTAACCCGTGCGCTGCAGCCACGCTAAATTGCGCATGTCCACGACCAAATCGCCGTAGCCGAAAAAGTTGCCCCGCTCCGTCAGCAAAATATTTTGGCAACCGCTTGCAGCAACTTTTTGAGCGGCGTGACACATCATGGTGGCGTCGGCAAATTGCCCCTTTTTGATGTTGACGGCTTTCGCCCATTTGCCCGCTTCCACCAACAAATCTGTCTGGCGGCAAAGAAACGCAGGAATTTGTACCAAGTCCACGACCTCCGCCGTCGGGCGCACTTGCCGCGTTTCGTGCACATCGGTCGTGACGGGCACGCCGATTTGCTCTTTCACCTTCGCCAGCACTCGCAGCCCTCGTTCCAACCCAGGACCGCGAAAACTATCCAGCGCCGTGCGATTGGCTTTGTCAAACGATGCCTTGAAGACGAAGGGCAGCGCCAATCGCTCGCAAACGCCCTTCAAATGGGCTGCCACTTCCAAGCACAACTCTTCACTCTCAATCACACACGGACCCGCGATGACCAGAAGGTGTGTGCCGTCCACCCGGTAATGTGCAATTTGCACTGACGGCATTGCGCTCACCCCATCCGTCAACGATGCACTTTTATGCCAACCCAACTTCACGCAGAAATTGCAGCGTTGCTTGTAAATGCGCCTGCAACTCTGCCACGCTCCATCGTTCTGTCCCGTGCAAGCAAATCACCTTTTCGGCATTGCAACCGCTGACGCGCACGGCATCGGACAGCGCTCGGAAATCTGCGATGCCGTTGCCCGGAAACTGCTCGGCGGGAAACTCATGCCAACGGCGACGCCACCATGCTAACCCCCGATTGTGCGGGGCGACATCCCAAAGGTAAAGGAGCAGGATGCGTTCGGCAAAACGATGCACCCATTCATTGGGGCGTTCACCGACGACAACGGCGTGAGGTGGGGCAAATGCGATGCCGACCAAATCGGCAGGAAAGCGCCGACAGAATTCCACCGCACGATCGCTGCTATCTAACAGCGTATCGGTGTGATTTTCCACCGCCACCTTCACACCCGTTTGCGCCGCTGCGTCCAGAGCGGGGCACAGAAATTCCGCCAGTTCGTCCCAAGTGCGCCCTTGCGCACTGTTAACGACCATCTGCGCCCCCAACTGGGCAGCAAATTCCACCCCTTTACGCAACCGCTGGGGGTCGTTCGTGTAAAGTGACAGGGCGCAAACACTTAACCCCGCCTGACGCACTTCATCGGCAACACCGTGCGGGTCATCGCTGTCCAACCGCACATGTTCCACCCAATTGGGGATACTCCACAAATCCACGCTGCTCATCCCGACATCCCGCAACGCTCGCAAGGTCGTCGCACGGTCGTGTCCCGCAAACAACAGCGATGAACACCCGATGTCTGACATCGGCGTCGCCCCCTTTTCCCCAATGACAATTTGTGACGCTAAAAAGGGTGACGCTACAATCTTTGCCGGAAGGTGAGCACAATGGTTTGGACTGTGTTGGGTTACGCCGTGCTGACAGACTTGGCGACGGCGCTAGGAGCGGTGCCTTTTGCGTTGGTGCGCACGGTTAACGAGCGCTGGCAAGGCACCATGACGGCGATCGCAGGTGGCATGATGGTCGCCGCCTCTGTGTTCAGCCTCGCCGAAGAAGGCTTGCGGTTCGGCTCAGTGTGGCTGGTGGCAGCGGGGTTGTTGGCAGGGGCAGCGTTCATTGCTGCGACCGGTAAGTGGCTGGAACATAACGATTTGCCCTTTGAGCACCTGACAGGCAGCGCTGCCCGGCAATCGTGGCTGCTGTTGCTAACGCTCTTTGCTCACAGTTTCCCTGAAGGCGTCGCCATCGGCGTCGGTTTTGCGACGGGCGAATTCAAGACGGGATTGCTGTTGGCGATCGCCATCGCCGTCCACAACATCCCTGAAGGGCTAGCGCTTTCTCTACCGCTGCGGGCGAAAGGGGTTTCCGTCGCCAAATGCGCATGGTATGCGGTTTTGTCCAGTGTGCCCCAACCTATCGCGGCTGTCCCGGCTTACTTGCTGGCGACGGCTATTCACCCCTTTTTGCCTTTCGGTTTGGGTTTTGCTGGCGGGGCAATGATCTTCCTCGTCATCCAAGAACTCGTCCCCGACAGCCTAGCGCGCACCACCCGCTCCGAAACAGCATGGGGGTTCATGGCAGGCTTGCTCTTCATGATGGTCTTCGTCAGCCTCATGCAATAAGCGGGTTGCAACGCTGACTTAACACCAACGCTTTGATAGACCGACGCTCCTTCAAAATCCCCGACGGAAATCCATAAAATCATGCTTTGTCGAATTCCCTTTCGGCAATACCTCAGAGGGCGCGTCTCCCGACGCGCCGTTACATTTTCACGCCGTTTTTCGGTGGCTCAGGAGAGCCGCCCTCCGACCAAACCCCGTTATTTAACGCAGCCTATAATTGCCACGAAAACGCGTTACTCTCTTTGACGCCCAATGACTTGGGAGGGGGAACGGCAATGAAAGGTAAGGCTTTGGCGAACAAGAGAGTAACCGTAACCAGATACGGCTCTCTCTCGGAGGGCTGTCATGGCTGTTTACGCCTGTCTCATTGCTGTCTCTTCTACCCGCCTTTCCGCCCAACCTCCCGACCCATCCCAAATCCCTGAACCTCAAGTCACTTACGCCCTTCATGCAGTTTGGGTTCCCGATTTGACTGTCGCTTCTCCGCAATCTCAATGTGTAACTTCTGGGACAGTCGCAATCCCTCACTTTCACTTTTACGCAGGATGGAAAGATGGTGCACCTGCTTTCTTCAGCGTTGATTGGATTTTGATTGAAGAACTGACCAACGAGCATGATCCTCAAATTTGGTATTTTGAGAACCCTCAAGGGGAGAGTGGTTTTCCTTACAGATGCACGATGCCACCGGTTAGTGACCTAGGGAATTGGAACTGGACGACATGGAGTTTAGCAGGTGCCATGATAGGATTTGCCATGCACAACTCACCTTACCGCATCACCGTTCAGTGGAGGTATGGGGTTTACATGAAAGGACCGCGAGGACCTTTCCAAACTTCAATAACAGTTAATGTCCAAAACTTGGTCGTGACATCAGGGGATGAGATGAAGGTTTTGAAGTGGGATCCGGTTCGTGGTGTTGCGGACACGACTTTCAGTTACAGCCTTGAGTGTGCACAGAGGAAGGCATGCGATGTATGTATCAGCATATACACTACGGATGGAATGAAGGTGTATGAGACATGGTTGGAGCAGGAAGCGCCTGGAAGTTACAGTTTCACATGGGATGGGACGGTGAATGTAGTGCCACCTCCACCGCCGCCAGATGGTTTAGCGCCTGCAGGCTTGTATGTTTTTGACATAGAAGTGATAGGGGCGGCACCTGGTTATGATGAAGACTGCTTGAGAAGCAGGGCGCTGCGGGTTGGGGAGCGAGAATTAAGTCCACTAACAAACCCGACCAACTCTATTGCCCTCACTGCCACTCTTAGGTATATTTTGCGCAGTAATCGTGATGCTGCCCAAGCTTATTTGGAAGGTTTTAATCCTATATTCCAACTTATCTTTGGTCCAGAACATGACGGAACCCATGCAATTCCTGAAAACGCTCAAATAGATTGGTGGAATGAAATCGGGATTTTTACGGATGGTTCGGAATTCGTTTATGCTGGAAAATATCCTTTCGTTATTTGAGCACAGGATAACTTCCCGGACCAAAACAAGGTTCACAGAAGGAAATGGGCATTTGGCGGGGTAGGTTACTTTGTTTATCCCACTGTCCATTTCGCCTTTACCATTAACGCCCAATATGGAGCGTCGCCAATAGATACTACCGCTTACGTGCAGGTTGCCTACGACAATTTGGGATGGGTGCTTAATCCCCACGATAGAACCGTCTCATTTTATAGGGGCTGGTTCCCTATAGGGCAACCTGAACAGGGAGGTAGCGGCATTTGTATCGATAAAGATTCACAAGCTGCCGTTAACACATTGTGCAAAAACGCGATTTGGGAGTTTGAGGGACATTCCAATGCACAAAGTCTTTTATTTAATAACGACACCACACTGACTGTTCAACAAATATATTCCTTGAGCCTCAACCACATCCGCTTAGCGGTATTGGGCGGTTGCAATACCGCAGGTTCTCCCGGCATCCCAAAAGAGCAATCTATTTCCCAAGCATTTTACGATCAAGGTTCTGATGCCGTCATTGGTTTCAGGGACATGACCACTGTAAGTCAATGGAGTTTGTATTATATGCAACGCTTTTGGCATTACTTGACAAAAGAGGGAGCAACAGTTAGCCAAGCGGCGGTATGGGCAGGTCAGGATACTGTTAACCGATATCCTGACCTTCAACCGGGAGAAGATATTTTGAGCTGATGGGTATGGGGTGGTTCATCCGTGATATACCCTGCCGGATGGGGGAACTGATGAAAAGGAGGGATTGCTATGAAAGCCCGATGGCTTGTCGGTTTAATGGTGATCGCCATCGTCGTAAACGGTCAGTTTGCTTACGGGCAACGGCTTTCTGTAGAAGCTGCCAAAAACGCTGTCGAGCAGCTTGAGGGGAAAACCGTTAACTTCTCAAGGACTAACCTTGTTGAAGTTAACGGTAAAAAGTTTTATCATTTGCTAACCCTGGCAGGCGATGAATATCGCGTGGATGCTCAGACAGGCGAGGTTGTAGGTGTTGTCTATTGGTCTATCCCATTGCCTGATACCCCTCAAGAACGACCCCCCTCAGATGCTTTACCTTTATCCAAACTCCGTTCCGTTGCTCAAACTATCGCTGAACAGAGGTACCCTCAGTTCAAGACAAAAAAGATGCTTCTCCATAGGCCATACTGGGACGGTTACACTTTTTGGTTTCAGTTTCAAGAGCAACTGGCCAACGGTGCACTGACAGGCAACCTTTGCCTTATCCGTCTTCTTCCTGACGGAAGACTTTATAGTTATCAATCCCAGAAAATAGCGATAGAACAGGAAGCCTATCAAACACCGAAAATCAGCCCCCAACAAGCCGTTGAAATAGCACGCAAAGCAGCGAAATTATTGGAGGTAACTGAGATCAAATCTCAAAGGTTAGTTTACAGAGGTGGACGCCTTACATGGGTGCTCAGAGTCTTTGGACCTTCACTGAAAGGTTATTATAGCGGTTGTGTAGTTATCCTTGATGCTCGTTCAGGAAGTATCGTTGAAGTTGCCCCCTTCAGACTCATTGGATACCCGATGCCGCCGCGTGGTTATACGATGGTCGCATCCCGACCTAAAGGGTTATTGGCGTGGAGGGGGGTGCTGCTCAAGCGAGAATTTGGTCCTATAAAACATAACAACTTGTTAATGATTCGGGCAGAAATTGTAAAAGCGTTAGGGGGAGAGGTTTTGAGAAAAGGGAAGCAATTTATCCTTAAAGGAGACAAGACAATCATGCCGAAAGGGTATCAGCGTAACCCCGAAATCCTGTACTTACCCATTAAAGATTTAAAGACCGCATTCCCTCACACCATTGAAGAAATACAAATTGACCAAAGAAGAAACGCTATGCTCATTATCGTTAACCCTCATGAAATGGAAGCCATTCAGCGAAGAGTCTTGTTAATGAAGTTAAAAGCAGAGACGGAGAATCTTAAACGAGAATTTGATTTAATTTCAACGGGCGATAGATGATAGTCAACGGATTTGCTTAGAATATTCTTACGCTGGTTTTTGTGGCAGGGCAAAATGGAGGTTGAAGGAAGAAGAAGGGATAGAAGTGACACCTCAAGCGATTTGGTATCGTCTTAAGGAAGGGAGGTGGAGTTGGAAGACAGCGAGACCTTACAACACAACCCCAAGAGGGATGCGGGTAAAGTGATATGGTTACCGCCTTACAGGCCAGAGTTGAACCAGTTGAAAGGCTATTTGAGGAGTTGAGGGAGAGGCGAGGAAGAAGGTGGCAAACAGGGTTTTGGAGGACATGGGGGAGTTGGAGGGGTATTGGTAAAGGCGTTGAGGGAGTATTGGGGAGACAGGGAAAGGGTCAAACGATGTGTGTGGATATGGATGGATAGTTTTTAAGCATAGGCGAGCGCTTGGTGCGCACAGCCAAACGACTGGCTGAGGAGATGGACGCTGAATGGTATGCCCTCTATGTGCAAACGCCGAGAGATATTCACATCTCCCCAGCACAGCGGGAACGGTTAGCCCACCTTTTGCGTCTTGCTGAGCGGTTAGGTGGCAGGGTTTTGACGGTGCCTGGCACATCGGTGGCTAAAACCATCCTTGAAGTGGCTCGCTCTCACAACATCACCCAAATTATCGTCGGAAAACCCTTGCGCCCTCGCTGGCAGGAATGGCTACGCGGTTCAATTCCAGACCAACTCGCTCGTGCTGGCGAGCCCTTTGACATCCTCATCGTCGGCAGTGAGGTTACACCCGACAGCGTCGCAAAAAGCCCCAACCCAGCAATCTCATCAACCACATCTCCATTGGCAGCCTTATTTGCAGAGCGTCGCCTTGGTTGTAGCGGCTACCTTGTTAAGCCTCCCCACCCGTGGCTGGCTTGAGCCAACCAACTTAGTTATGATCTACCTCGTGGGCGTAGTCATCGCCGCAGTATATCTAGGGCGCGGACCGGCTTTGTTGACCTCCGTGCTGAGCGCGCTAGCGTTTGATTTCCTCTTTGTGCCCCCTATTTTGAGCCTAGCCATTTCTGATGTGGAATATCTGGTCACCCTCGGTGGATTACTCCTCGTTGGGTCAGTCATCAGCGAACTAGCAGAGCGGCTGCGTGCACAGACGCGAATGGCACAACGCCAACACGCTGAGATAGCCAGCCTGTATGCTCTGAGTAGAGACCTCGCCGTAGCGGGCGGTAACTTGAAAGCAATTTGTGAGGCCGTGATACGCCATGCGGAAGAGGCATTTGACGGGGACGCTGCCCTCCTTCTGCCGAACCCAGAATCTGGGCGATTGGAGGTATATGCCAAAAGCCTTGCGATGGATCTTTCTGACAACGAACGAGCCGTGGCGGAATGGGTGTACCGACGCGGGCAAGAAGCAGGACGCGGCACCGATACCCTTTCCGCAGCAGCAGCCTACTACCTCCCTTTGAAAACCGCACAGAGAACCGTTGGTGTGTTAGGGATCAAGCCTCGTGACCCCCAGGGGTTACTGATGCCAGAAGACCGACAATTACTGGAAGCCTTTGCCGACTTGGCTGCCATCACGATTGAACATGCCTGTATGGCTAAGCAATCTCACAAAGCGCAAAACCCTTAAATGTCGCTCGCTTCAAGGTTTAATTCTCATCACCACCTTGCCTCCAACTTGCCCCTCGCCCCGGATGAGACATGCACTCGCCAATGCCCCACTTCAAACTTCGGTGCGCTCGCTTCGCCTTTCGCAAGTTGCACTGAAATGCTCGCTGTTTCCGGCACAAACGGAGGCAGGACGATTTCTGCCTTAGCATTTTCTGGCAAAGCGAACCAAAGGGTGAACCGATTTTCACCTCGCTCCCAACGAACTTCAACTTCCCTCGGATCAGCGGAACCCTTTTCTCCACTTGTCCCGCTTGGAGTTGGAAATCGTCCTTTTGCCCATTTCAAATCGCAAGGTTTTGGAGCGATGAAGTATTCCAAAATTGGCGCTCCTCGTCCTGCGTCCTGCACCACGCCTTTTGGTCTAACCCCGAGCACATAGGTGCTCAAGAAGTAAGCAGGGGCAGCGCTCCACGCATGGCAGTGACTTCTCGTTCGCGGCGTCAAAGTTTCCCAAGCCGTCGTTGCACCGTAGTCAATCATTGCACCCCACTCACGACGGACGATGTCCAAGATGCGTTGAAATTCACCATCTTTTGCGTAGGCTTCAAGCAGGAAGAAAAGAGCGAAGGGGCTTCCGAACCAAACGAAACCTTCAGGCTTGTCGTAAAGGTATCGGCGAATGATTGGTCGCCGCTCATCTGTGACGGCATCGCACAAGTAGACCATCGTTTGAGTTTGGACGCTGAAAACTTGACTTCGGCGACCATCGGCATGGATGGCGTCAATGAACGCTTGCTTTTGTTCGTCCCACAGATGCTCATTGATTGCGTCTTCAACTTTTTGCGCCAGCGCTTCAAACTCTTTCGCATTTTCCCCATTACCCAGCCAAAGTGCCATCGTTGCAGCGCGCCTGTAGGCTTCAACGAGCATCGCATTTTGATGCGTGACAACACCTTTGCGAGGCGTGTCCATCGGTGCCCAATCCAGCATGTTCCACGCCTCAATTTCAAACAATCCGTCAGGTCGGATGAACTTTTCAGCGATATTGCGCATTTGTTGAGCAACAAGGGGATAGACCTCACGCAAGAATTCCTTGTCGCCTGTGTAGCGGTAATACTCCTCGCAAGCCCAAACCCAAAGCAACGCCCATGCTGTCAAGATGTCCTGCCAGCCACTTGGAACTTGACTTTCAACAAGTGGGGAACGCCAAAGGGACTGACCTGCCAAAAGCCAACACCTTCGTGCAAGTTCATAGCCACCGTAAGTTGCGTAAGCGATGAGTGCTTCATTTCGCGCATCTCCAACCCAGAAGGTTTGCTCGTATGCTGGACAATCAACGAAAGTGTCTTCGCTGCAAAGCCTAAGCGTGTATCGGCACATCCGCCAAATCTCGTTGAGTTTCCAGTCGTCACACATGAAATCGCCTCGTTCGGTGTATGGATAGGTGTTCAGCAAGCAGCGCAAAGTTTTGATGCGGATGGGACGCTTCTCGTTTTTGGGGAACCGAACGGTAAGCGTAAGGTAGCGAAAGCCGCGCCGAACGATGCTGGTGTATCGTTGCCAACCCTCACGGGTGACATATCGCATGACATTGTTTAGACCCCAAGTGTGTTGAATTTCAAATCCGCCGTCATCGGTTGGGTGTATGGCTTCAAAACCGTAAAAGTCAAGCACCGTCCCAGCAGGTGCATCAACCTCAAACTCCCAAAAGCCGACAAGTTCACGCCCGAAGTCAATCAGCAGTTCCACATCGCCTTGCCGTGGCGGGTAAATGACGGCAACTTCTTCGTTGGGTTGACAGATTGCGTCCAAGTTTTCAACTCGCACAGTTTGCCTTCCGCCATCTATCTCCTGAGCCAACACGACTCGCGCAAAAACATGGTCCGAAGCGGTGTGTTCAAGGGCAACGGTGCGGAGCAAGTGGCGCGAAGGGCGAAGTTCGTTGACAGATTTTGCGTTCCACACTGCTTGAAATCCTTCGTCATCTCGCGACTTGAACGGACCAGCCGTTACCCAAACCGTTTCGCCTTCGCCCAACGGGTTGACAAATTTCAACTCATCGCGCATCCCACGCCCCGCATCCCAAACCGTTGTGAACCACCAATCGTGATACCAATCCCGTGTCACATCAAAGACCACAAGGTTGTCGCCTTTGTTCAATTTCAAGACAGCACCATGCTCATCAAAAGTCGCATCTTCGCCGTTAACTCTCGCTCGTCGTGCCCCGAAGCCAATTCCTCCAACAGCCCGCACTCGGACTTCCACTGCCTTCGTTGCGTGAGCAACTGTCAACACCAAACCAGTCAAGCCATGAGGGTTGGACAATCGGTCACCGGGAATGAGGTTGGGACGGAGGTCAATGCTGTGAACGATAGCGGGTGGTTCAACCGCTCGGACGCGCATCACACGGGTGGGGTAAACTGGCTCCATTGTCAAAAACGGGATGTTGCGTGGCACCAATTTTTTCCAAGGCGAAATGCCGATCTTGCCCAACTCAACTGCCCTTTGCCATTTACTGTCATCAAACTCAACCGTTGCCCAATCACTCGCCCCGCGTCCCTCGTCCCGCGTTCCGTCATAGTG
>BEHT01000043.1 GCA_002898575.1 bacterium HR17 | reverse complement strand
CTTCGTTCTGAGTCCTCGCCTCCACACTTGCAGGTCTCGTGTAGTCCTCAAAGTCAACGATTTCCAGCCAATAGGCTCGGTTCGCTCTTGGGTCATTCGTCCAAAAGATGATGTGGTTTGGAGATTTGATACGCCGATGTTGCGAGAAGAAGGCGAACATTTCGGGGAAATCAACACCCCACCAATGGGGCTTGCCTTGAACTTCCTCGTAGCGAAAGTTGTAGCCGAGTTGACGAATGTAATCCGCTGCTTGTCGTGCCATCTGAACAGGCACAACTTCGTCCTCGCTGCCGTGATAGAAGAGCGTCGGAATGTGAAGCAAGTTTCTCAACCAGTCAAGGGGTCTCGCTCCACCTGACGCCATTGGGGCAACTGCTGCCCAAAGGTGCGGGTAACGAGTTGCAAGCCGAAAAGTTCCTCCACCGCCCATTGAGTGACCCGTCAAGTAAATTCGTTCGCTGTCAACTCGGTAACGCTGCTTGACCTCGTCCATCGCTTCAAAAATGTCAACCTCGCCGAAATCTCGGTAGCCAGTTTGACCTCTCCCGTGAGGGGCAACGATGATAAATTCGGGCTTGACAGAAAATGCGTGACCGATTAAACAACCCTTCGAGCCGTGCAAAGCAACCACGAGGGGATAAGAACGATGCGGGTTGTAGTCAGGGGGCACAAGCAAAGTCATCGGCTGAACTGAACCGTCAATGCGTGAACGATGGGTTGTGAAGAATGGCTCGTCCCTTCGCCGAACCGTGACAGGCAAATCAAATTCTTGTTGCTCACCTGCTGTCCTCACGACCAGATGCAAGCGGGGTTTTTCATCGGGCTTGAACGGACGCTTGGGAGCAATGAGAAAAGGCAACTGCGAACTCTCACCCGAAGCCAATTCGCCAATTTGCTCGCTCGTCTCAGCGAACCACTCGTTTTCTCGCACCCTGACAGAAACGAAAGGTAAAGTTTGACCGCTCATGTTCACGACGGTCACATAGCCCCAAACGGGAACAGTTTCGCCTTCACGAATTTCTGACACAAACATGTTTCCATCGGGTGGGCAAGGGTTGTATCGCTCCGTCTTGACAAAAATTTTCCGCTCAACGGGCATAACTATCTTCGCCGAAACACCCCAACCACCTGCGATGCGGGCTACTTTGACGAGCAATCGGTTCACGCCTTTGCGCAAATTGACCAAAACGGCATCTTTGTCGGGAACACAGTGGCGGTAGACGAAACTTTCGTGCACCAATTCACCGTTGAGCCAGACGGCGAGCCAATCTTCGCTGCCGAGCAGCAGCAATGCTGGTTGCGCTCGTTCGCTGGTTATTTCAGCGTAGGCATAAGCGAGCCCGTAACGAAGTTGCCAGAACTTCGGTCTTTCCTCACCCACTTGCTTTGCAATCAAAGTCACGAAGTCCAAGATGCCGTTAGGTGCGTGATAGCGCTTCCAAGCCACTTTGCCCAAGCCCTTGACATCGTGTGACATTCCTTCCTTTGGTCGTATGTTCGCTTCACCGCCGTGTTCGGTCAAGTAGTCAGTCAGAAACTGCTGCAACCCTCGTTCAAACGGAAACGGACCGCAAACGAGCCAATCAGAAATCGGTTTTGGAGTTTGCGCAGCCACCTGCAAAATTGTCAATCCCAGCACCAACGCAACCATTGCCTGCCGCATTTCAGTTCACCTCTTTGTGATTTCATGTGAGGGTGAAACTCCGAGAGTAAGTTTGAGGCATCTTTTTCAGCGTCATTCGGAGGGCGCATCTCCTGATGCGCCGTTTTATTTCCCGTTGTTGATTTTTCTTTTCGGTGTCTTTCGTGGAACCCTTCTCTGAAGCACCGATCGGCGGCTCAGGAGAGCCGCCCTCCGATTCAGGCACGGCAGGAGTCTCGCTCACCCAATTTGAAGGAAATTCTCCTTCAGGTTACTCAGCGAAGTAACCCTTTGCGAAACCCTGCAGCGAAGAGCGTAATTCCTATAAGCGTCAACGACAGCGGCATTGAAGGGGTTGGCAAAGACGGCATTTCACCCTCGTTGATCTCTTGCAACTTCACACCAACCATTGACCCGTCTGTGCTTCTTTTAGGAGACACTGAGATTGGTGACGGTCGGAAATTCTTCCTTCCTCGGTTCTCACTCAGACCTGCCTGAGCGACATCTGGATTAACAAGCGAAAGCGAGAGGTCAGCACTAAGGGTTGGTGTAACCGATGTTTCCCGTGCAGTATTTGTGCCGACTTCCCTTTTGATTGTTCGTCCTTCTAACATGGCAAGCAACACTGAGTATTCTGCAGGCGAGATTTTCAGAACACCCTGAGCAGCGGCTTGGGATAACCTGCGAGCAATGGTTTTTGCGACTTCTGGAGCAACTCGCTGTATCCAGTCAGGTAGATCCAGATTAAATTGGTCACGAACATACACCTCATATGCCTGTCTCCATATTGTCTCATCTACAGTTTCAGGAGCCGTCAATTGCCATCCCCATAAGTTGCTGAGCCAATTTGACATTTCTCGCGCACCAGAGTAGCCGTGTCCCATCATGCCTTTGATCCAATCGGGGTTGAGATACCTGCTTAGCACTTCCCGGTTCAAAAACTTACGAGCGCTTTCAATTTGCGCTTGTTCAGGCAGGTTAGATTGCATGTTCGTAATAATCAGTTCAGGTGACTTCCCTGCAAGGTGCTTGACAGCCAAACTCAGACCCCCCAACCACGCAAAGGGATGATCTGTGTCTGCGAGCCCATAAAGCCTGCCCGTTCGCGAAAAAACAGCGACATCGGTTCCTCTGAGCAGGTATTCAAACACTTCCTTTTGCTGCACACCCCAATTGGCATCTTGACCGTACGAAAACCCGACGCGCTCAATGTAAACTTCGGCTAACTTCTTCGTGTCGGTAGTAGATAGCGCTGCTTGTTCAATTGAACTGTAAACGCCTGCTGGCGGTGCAAAGATGCGCAATAAGGCTCTTTCTTGAGCCTCTTTATTTTCGTGTCCAGCATCTTTCAGGATTTTTTGCAGTTCCTCTGCTGTCGCTTTAACGAAGTTTTCTGCCGCTTCTTCATCCCTCGCTGCCAACTCAACGGCTGCTTGCAAGCGCTTTAGGACATCGCCGAAAATGTCACGATATTGCCCTGTAACGGTCACGACGACATCAATTCGGGGACGCTGAAGTTGTTGGTAAGGGATGAGTTTCAACCCGACGACACGCTCTCCCTCATCCCAAATCGGTTCAACCCCTAACAGCCATAAAATTTGTGACTCCATGACACCTTGATGGCGAATTGTTTCACTACCAAAGAGCACAAATCCGACCCGACGAGGATATTGACCGTGTTTTTGGAAGTAACTTGCCAAAAACTGATTTGCCAACCGCTTCCCCAATTCCCACGCTGCCCTTGACGGAATGGAATCAGGGTCTAACCCGTGAATTTGATTACCCGTCGGAAGCGTTTCAAGGTTGCGAATAGGTTCACCACCGACCTTTGACGGTGGTAATTGTCCTTGAAGGGCATTGAGCAAAGCACCCAACTCATCGCTTTGTCGCATCCGCTCAACCATTAACGATACTCGTCGCAAAAGGCTCATCGTCTCTTCACTGCCACCCAAGTTAAACTCCAATGCAACTCGCTCCACAGGCTGCCCGTCAACGATTTTGTCAATGATTAGTTCTGCCATTGAAGTCGCTTCATTACCGGAAAGGGCAATGCTAACCTCTGAAATTTGAGAGTGAATTTTTGTCAAGTGTTGGTAAAGAGTGTTGCGAAAAGCGGCTGTGACGGCTGTCCGAACTCGTTCCTTGTCAGGCTTCTCACCGAACACATGCAAACCGACAGGCGCCTCCTGATGCTGAAGTTCATGTAACCAGTCTGAAAGGCGCTCAAGATATTCGTCGTCAAGTTTCGGAGGAGGTTGCAGTGAGACGGGCAGGGTTTTCACCATAGGTTTAAGCAACTGAGCAATCTGGCGACGATACTCAGCCTTCAGACTCTCCGTTTCTGCTTGCTTGTATCCCTCAAGGAACTTCGCAAGCCTTTGTAGGGGCGGTGTCAGTTTCGTTTTGCGGATAGGAGGAATGTCGTGAGAGACAGTCACTGCATAGCCACGACGACGAGCCGTAATAGCCTCAATGGGGTTGTTAACCATGTAAGGGTAAATGTTGGGCAAATCAAAGAGCAGCAGGTCAGGAAAGTCTGTCTCTGATAGCCCTGCTTGCTTTAAGGGAGTGAATTCCAAAGTTCCGTGAGTGCCAAAGTGAATTAAAGCGTCCGATTGCCAACCATTTTTGAGCCACCAATAGAAGGCAAGGTAAAGGTGAGTCGGTGGGACATCAAGGCTATGGTAAAGGGCATCTTCTCGGTTAGGATCAGCACGGGGCGGTAAAGGTAAAATCGCTACATTGCCCAAAGTCAAACAGGGAATCCAAATCTTTCCGCCGTAAACCATTAAGTTGCCTGGAGGATCGCCCCACCACTTGACAACTTGCGACCTCACTTTTTCTGGCAGCGAATTAAACCATTGCTTGTATCGGTCCGCATCAACTCCCACGAAGTGAGGGGAATGGGCAAAGCGGGAGAGAATTTGCTGGTCATCAAGTCTTTCAGGGTAGCGAGCCGACTTGAGCATTTCAAGGAGATGGCTTTCACTTTCAGGCAGATCCACTGAGTAGCCCTGCTCTTTCATCGCATTCAGCAATTTCCACAGGCTCTTAGGCACATCCAAATAAGCAGCACCCATCGCATAGTGGATAATGGCGACCCTTTTTTCGCCGTTAGGTTTTCTCTTGAGTTTTGCCCATCCCAAAGCCCTTTGAGCCAGTTTGCTGATGCGTTCGGGAATAGGCTTCATTTTGAAACCCTCAGGCGTTCGTTCCCTGTAGGCAACGACTATGGGTTCAATGTGACCTTGAAGTTCTGGCTGCATAACCCAAATTGCCATCGTAGTGCCACCTTTTATCCCTGTCCCCGTTGACCATTCTTCAAAACCCATGTCCATCAGTTGCACCCCTTGCAAGATCGGTGCTGAAACCTTATCAAGCATTCTCCTAACATTGCCATGAGGTTGAAGAGCGATGATAGCGTCCGGTTCAAAATCTCCAGGCAAGCGACCGTAAGTGGCGACGACATTGGCGTGCTTTTCCAGTTGACGAATGAGTTCGTCAACGACCTCGGTGTTCCCAGAAAAGTAGGAGGCTTCGGTGAACACGATTGCGATGTTCGGTTTGTTTCCGTCAAAATTTCGCCACTCAGTGTAACTTTTTAAGTCGGCGAAAAGTTGGGGAGCGTCAGGGTGGTAGATGGCATTCTCGGGCGCTTTGATTGGTGGCAAAAACTCTCCACCCTCACCAACCAATTTCACCGCTGCGTAACCGAGAAAGCGCTTCATGTTCTCAATGCTGGGTTGGTTGAAGTAGCCATCAAGAGACTCATCAGGCTTCTCAACCGAGAGACCACCGATACTTTCGGGAGCGCTGGGAATGAGCGCAATGAATTTCGTCCCTTGACTATGCGCTGTTACCATCTGCTCCCGCCACTGAACTATTGACCTGAGAATGCCCCGCTCCAACAAAACGAACTTGTATCTACTCAGGTCCGTCGGCTTCGTGGGATCAAGGATGTCAACCTTGAAAGGCGTTTCCTTCATGGCTCGGCGCAAAGAGAGTTCTTGCCAGTCAAGAAGCCCTATCAAAGCGACAGGCAAAGATTTCTGTTCGCCAACCTGATAGGAATGGGCTCGGTAGTTTTGAACACTGAAAGCAAAGATTGTCAAGGTCAGGAAGAAGAGAATTTTGCCCCTCACTTCTTTTCCCCTCCTTTACTGGGTCGTTCAGTTACTGGCGAAGGGATTGGGTCAGGCACATAGACAACAGTCCCATCTTCAAGCCTGTAGGCAACGCCCAACCTTTGGGCTGCTTTGCCCTTAGCGAGTCCCGCTGCCTTGAAGGCTTTGATTTTCTTGCCTTGACGAATAACGATTTCCATCCTTTGAGGGTCAAAGTTGCGGATGATGGCAATATCAGTCTGGGGATTGAGCAAATCAGGCAAACGAAGGTAAACAGCAGTAATTGCCACCAAGGCGACGATAAAGACCAGGGCTAAATCCAATAGGTTGGCGGCAAAAGCCAAAGGCTCTTCAGGTTCAGAGAGGAAGCGGAACTTGCGTTCAAGAAGCAATGACTTCATTGCTCTCACCTACCCTCACTGCCTTCAGAACTTTCTCAACATGGGTCAAATCTTGAGCATACCATCGCTTTCTGACTGTCAAAACGACAAAGGCTATGGCGGCGGAGACTAATCCGACGACCGTCGTGGCGAAAGCGATATGGATGTTTCGGGCTAAAGTTTCCATATCGCCTCTCGCCAGGCTTTGAAGGGCGGGTCCAAGGGGTATGAGGGTGCCTACGAGTCCGAAAATCGGACCGAGGCGCAAAACTAAGTGGCAACTCTCCAATTTCTTCATGACCCGAATTTCAAGTTCGGATAAGAAGGTGTCAAGGCGGGTTTCCTCGCCCTGTTCCCAATCATTAAGAGCCACCAAAACCAACCACCTTCGCTTTCGTCTTCTTATTGCCTCGCCAACAAATTCGCCTAAAATGAACACCGACCAGCAAAGAAGCAAAAGCAAAGTGAGAATCACCGGCAAAAGCAAAGCGTTGCTGATTGCGAAAAGCCAGCCAACTATCGTTTCCGTCAATCCTGTCAAGGTATTTCACCTCCAAGTTTGAAGTAAGCGCGCAAAAACAGTGTCCCCTACTGACGCCTCAATCGTTGTGAACGGTGTATCGGTAGGCGACATAGTAACCGTCTTGCGGTCTGACCCGTCGGTCATAGGCTTGAGGCGCCTGAAGCCATTTAGCATGACCGTCACAAAAGGCGATGTTGATACCGTTCATGTGGCGAGCCGCTACGGCGTTAGTAACTGTGTTGGTAGTGAGTAGCCAAGATGGGTCTACAGGTTGCTCAGGACCTGGTCCTGGACTGCCGGGAGGCTTTGCCCAACCGAATCGGAAATTGCCCGTCCACTCGTGCACAAAAATAGTTCCTGCTGGGTCTTCAACGATGGCTTCGTGTTTGCCTATCGGATGCCAACCTGCTAACGGATTATGGAAGTGATAAGCGAGGTTGCAACCGTAACCGCTAAATGGACCGTCACCTCTTGGGTCTAAACCGAGCGTTGTCTGGTGACTACTGTAGTCAATGCCATTGAAGCGGGCTATTCCGTTCAAGTTGGGCGCTTGGGGGCAAACGAAAATCTGCCAATTGCGAATGTATGGGTTAATGGCGTGCTGCCATTGATAGTCCCCTGGACGACCCGTTGCAACGAAACCGTAAGCGTGTCGTGGAAACCATTCATCGTAATCGGTGGCATACATTCTTGTGGCTTGAGCGATTTGTCGTTCGTTGTGGAGCCCTGCTGTTTGGCGAGCCTTTGCCCGCGCTGCACTGAAGACAGGGAACAGAATCGCCGCCAAAATGGCGACGATAGCGATAACGACCAACAACTCAATGAGTGTGAAAGCGTTCCCAACTTTCCTCATGCCATTAACCCTCCTTTGCTTATTTTTCGGGTTGACAGTAACGGTCAGGGGTGCTACCTCGGTGAGGTGACCTGTGCCCTTGACATTCACGAAGGCACAAACCTCACCATCGCTTTCTGTTCCCTCAACTGCACCAACCCTTGTGTCCCAATCAGCGTCGTGCATCTTGTTCGGTTTTGCTACGCTGTAAATAGTAGATGTATTGCGAGGTTTGACACGACGAAGGTTGACAAATCAATTCTCGTGTGCTTGTCTGCGGTTGTAATCGGGTGTCTTAATCCGAACAAGGTGGGCAAGTTGGGACATTGAGGGTAGGCTTTGAGCAAACTAATCCCTTTGTAAACGATTGTCTTTCGGGAGCGCTTCTCCGAATCGCCGGTTGGCGGCTCGGGAGAGCCGCTCTCCGCGTAGCGGTTTAACGCCCCCTCAGAAACAAGCCCCCGACCGCTTCTTCGGGGCGCGTCTCCCAACAAGCCGTTTGATTTTTCCCCACGCCAATTGTTCTTCGGCTGCTCAGGAGAGCAGCCCTCTGAGAGGTGATTTGTCTTTCACACCATTTTCGTGTCTTTTGGAAGCGTATCTCCTGATGCGCTGTTTTTCAACCGATGTTTTCTTTTTATCGTCTTTCGGAAGGTGCTTCTCTGAAGCACCGATCGGCGGCTCAGGAGAGCCGCCCTCCGATTGAACCGCATCTCTCATTTGGCTTTCATGCCGAGGCGCGAACGATGAGGCGAGGGGGGATGGCAATGTCGAAGTTTTCGGGCAATCGCCCTTCATCCAGCCACTCAATAAGCGCTTGCGCTGCTTTTCGCCCCAACTCGTCGGGTGAAATGTGCAACGCAGTGACTGGTGGCAGCAACTTTTCGGCAATGCCTAAATCGTTCAGCGAAATTACTGCCAAATCGTCGGGCACTTTCAGACGCTTTTCGGCAGCCACTTGCAACACGACACCTGCCACGAAATCGTCAGCGACGCACAACGCTGCAGGTCGTTGAGCGATTTTCAACCATTGACAAACTTCCCTGCGAACTGCTGCCACATCGGTGCTGATGGCGACCGAACGCACATCGGTCGTTGGGTCAAAAGCGATGTTCATCTCCTTCGCCAGTGTTTGAAGGGTGGGCAGAAAATCTTCTTCAAAGACAGAGCGCAAGACAGGTTTATTAGGGTGAGCGGAGACACCCCGCGCCCACAAGATGCCAATTTCGCTCACTTTTCGCTGATTCAAATGCTCGGCAACCAAATGCGCTGCCGTGCGATAATCGGCGTGCACCGATGGCATATCGTTGTTGGGGAAGCGAAATTGCACCAAAACGATGGGGACTTGTTCCCGAACCTTTGCTAAATCGTCGGGGACAATGCTTCGTCGGGTTGTGATGATGATTCCGTCAGTCATTGTTAAGATGCGTGAGTCACGAGATAAAGCACCACGCCATTGTTCCGTCGGGATGAGAGTGATGTGGTAACCGTGCCGATGAGCAACTTCCAGAGCACCTTGAACGATGGCTGCTGAGTAAGGATGAGTCAACTGGGATGGGCTGAGCAGAACCAAGCCTAAAATGTGGGTGCGGCGGGTGCTGAGGGCTTGAGCGATAGGGTTGGGTTGATAGCCCAACTTCGCTGCTGCCTCCAACACCCGCCGTTGAACTTCTTCACTAACGGGGCGGGGATTGTAAGCGCCTCGCAACACCCGCGAAACCGTCGTCGGCGAAACACCTGCCAACTTGGCGACATCTGCAAGGGTAATTTTCATGCGTTTACTCAATACAGGTTGTCACTCTCCTTCAACGACCGTGTTCTGGGGTTGCCTTCAATGGCGACGGAGCAGCCTGTTTAATGGGTTCACCGGTAAGTGGGTTCACTTCTTGAGGTGGTGGCGGTTGAGTGCCCTTGTAGAACAGGAAGCCGACAATGGCAATGGCAATGATAATCACCACAATCGCCACTGCGATGGGGATCTCCCGCTTCATGTCAGTGCACCTCCCTTGTGCGGATTCATGGATAGTCAGGATAAGACCTACCAACACGCCCTGTAGAGTCCCAATTGCGCCGTCGGCTCATGCGCAACCATTTGGCATGTCCATCCACAAAGCCAGCGTTAAACCCATCGTTATGGCGAATGTTTACCGACCCCTTCATCGGACCCCAAACAGAACTTGTCCATGTGTTGTTAGGGATGTAGTCTGTGCCGTGTTGATAGATGCCCGCTCCATAGTCATAAGACTCAGCCCAGATTTGCAAGGTGCCTGCGTCCAACAGTGTGATCTTTTCAGCCGGTTCAGCAATGTTCGCGTCGGTCGTGAGGCGATCAGGATAACGCCTTAAAGTGTCCCCATACCAGCCAGTAGTATTGGGGTCAGCAGGCGGAAAGGCGTGGCAACAAGACCAAGCGTTATTGCACCCGTAGGAGAACTGCAATTCGCGAAAGCCAGGTCCTCTCCCAGGAGGCAAGTGATCGCGGCGCCAAGTCGTGACAGCGGAGCGAGAAGGGCAAACCCAAAGTTAAGCGTTTCGGACATAGGGGTTGGCAATATCTGCATACCAGTAAAGTCGCGCCCACGAACCGTCGCCCCAAGGGGCAGGCCAAGTCTCGTAGTATTCAAAGCATGGTAAGGAGTGTCCGTCGTAGTCCTGCATATACATGCCGTAGGCGAGGCTGACTTGCTTCATGTTAGAGAGGCAAGAAGCCTGCCGCGCTTTTTCGCGGGCTTGGCTGAACACGGGGAACAGAATCGCCGCCAGGATAGCGATGATGGCTATCACCACCAGCAATTCAATGAGGGTGAAGCCACCGCCGCACCTGGCGAGGGTGCCATAAGCGCCGACGATGCAACGCCGTCCCTTCATCGGCGATCCCTCCTTGGGCGTGATGACCTTGTGCAATCGGTTGCACAAGATTGTTCACTATTTTAGCCGTGTCGTCCCATCCTGTCAATAGGGGGGTGCGCTACTATTGTCGCGGGACACATCGCGAAAGGAGCGTGAACCGCGATGACCTGGCGGGATACAGAACGGTGCGTTGGACGGAGCATTTTTGACGAGAGTGTGCCGACACCGTTCGTGTTTATTGACCGCGCCATCTTGCAGCGCAATATCGCTCACATGCAAGCGCTGGCGCAAACGGCGGGGGTCGGGTTGCGCCCCCATACCAAGACGCACAAAATCGCCGCCATCGCTCAAATGCAACTTCAAGCGGGTGCTTGCGGGCTGACTGTCGCCAAACTGGGCGAAGCCGCTGCTTTTACAGACGCTGGCATCCGCGCCAGTTTTATGGTCGCTCAACCCTTCGTCGGTGCCGAAAAAGTGCGGTGGGCGTTGCGGATGGCGGAAACTTGCGAGATGCTCCTTTGCCTTGACAGTGTGGAGTTAGCGGCAGCGATGGGCGACATCGCCGTCCGTGACGGCAAACAGGTGGACATCGTGCTCATCGTGGACACTGACTACAAGCGTTTCGGTGTGGACTGGCGACAAGCCCCGAGGGTCGCCGAGCAAATTGCCCGTTTGAACGGCGTGCACTTTCGCGGCATCCGTTCCCACGACGGGCGTACCTATCGGATGCCGACGATGGAAGAACGGATGCAAGTGGCAAAGGAGGAGGCGGAGCGGATGGCGGAAGCCGCTAACCAAATTCGTCAAAGGGGTGTTGATTGTGACTTAGTCAGCATCGGGAGCACCCCCGGCGCCTACTTCGCCTTGCAGAACGGTTGGACGGACGGTATCACAGAGGTGCGCCCCGGCAACTATGTTTTCCACGACCGTATGCAAATTAGTCTGGGAGTCGCTCGTCCTGACGATTGTGCGTTGCGCGTCGTGGCATCAGTGGTTTCAACCCCCCGTGAAGGAGAGGCACTTATTGACGCCGGACTGAAAACTTTGACGGGAACGCTTGACAGGTTTTCGGAAGGCTATGGGTTGGTTGTCGCTTACACGGTCAAAGGGAACACCCACAGGCTTGTCAAAAGTAGCGGTTGGTCAGGGGACCAACCCTCCAAAACGCCACAAATGGTCATAGAGCGCCTTTGGGAAGAGTGCGGGTTAATTCGTTGCGAAGGTGAGTCATTGCGCGTAGGTGACAGATTGGTTATCGTGCCCAACCACGCCTGCGAAATCACCAACCTCGCTGAAATCGTGTTCTATGGGACGAACGACCGCATTGAAGGCTTCTGGGTCGCTGAAGCACGGGGAAAAGTGTGGTGACCGATTGGGCGAGAGACGCTCAGGCGGATCGGGCTATCCCGCATGCTGGCGAGGTGAGGACGATGCGATTATGCCCCTTTGCGACTTCGTTGGGGGCGTTCGGTAAAATGCGTTGCACATCAATTGTTGTGTTAACGGTCATCGGGTTTGTCGCCGCCGTTTGGGGAGGTGCGGGGAAGCCGACGCCCAAACGCGCTTTCGTCGGGGCGTTTACGCTGGATGGGGCGACGGTTGAAATCGCTTTGCCGCAGGGCAATTGGGTTTCTGCCGAACAGGTGCGGCGCGAATGTCGCTTTCGCGGATGGCGACCGCCCCTGACGGCGGCGCAAATGGCGACGCTGGCGCGGGCGTTGGAAGCCGAGTTTGCCGTTGATCTTTTGGCAGCCGCGATGCAAGCGCGCAAACGCTGGACGGCGCTCGTCGTGCTACGGGTCGTGTCAGCCGACTTGCAGGCGATCGTCCACCTTACCCAAGAGCGGGTGCCTATCGCAGCCTCATCCGAACTACCCCGCGTGGTTGAGCAAGTTGCTGGCACCTCGTTAGCGGCGTTGCCGTCCCGCTTTGCGACAGCGACGGTGCAGGTGCGCGAAGGCGACCGACGCGTTCACCTGATGGCGCGCGAAGGGACTTGGCGCAAAGGCACGGAAGTGCTCCTTTACCGCATAGTGGACGGTCAACCGCAGCCCCTTGCGACAGCGCGGTTGGTCACTACCCACCGCGCAGTAGACGGCACTACTTGGTTGTTGGAAGCCGAACTGACAGCCCCTGCTTCTGTGCGGGGCGGCGATAAAGCCATCGCCGTTTTTCGCCTCCCAGCGCCTTTCAGTCGGTGGCAGTAGCTGCCTGCGGGTTTTTCAAAACCGAAAACTGACGCCGACCGCCAGCCGTTCGCGGGGCTTGAAGCCGACGGCAGCGTCTATGCGCACTGCCCGCAGGTTAATACCCAGCCCGACGACAGGGCGGTCATCGTCGTAGCCCAACCGCAAAGCGAAGGTGCGGAGCCCAAGCCAGTGCTCAATACCGACATGCAAAGTGGTGTCGCCACCGTTGCTGGAAGTGAGGTTGTGCAGTTCCAAAACGCCGATGGTGCGGTCCTGCCACTCCACCAGCACCCCCGCGTCCACTTCCGGGTTGAGCCGAAAGGCGAAATCAAAGCCGGCGACGGCATTGCCTTGCAAATCACGCGCGGGTAGATTGAATTTCACAGGCACCAGGTTGCGGACGACGGCGGCGTAACGCACCTTCATCATCGGCGGTTGCACCGGTGGCTCCCATAACGCCCCGACATCCAGCGTGAACCTTGTTTTATGCACGCGGGCGAAGGGAATGCCTTGAGCGTCCACATTTTGCAGATTATTGGGGTCGTAGCCAGCCGACGCCGCAAAGCCTTGAAAATCCGCCCGCACCCCGCGCACCGCCACGCCGAGGCTCAACCCCATCGGCAACGGGCGGGCGTGGGCGACCGCCAAGCTGCTTAACGCCACATAGCCGCCCCGAGCGTAAATGTTGTTGGGCTGAGCCGAGTTGGGGATTTGGTCGCTTGGGTCGGGGTCATTTTGCTGGTCCACGAAAATTTGCATCTGCCCAAAAGTGCCGTTGCTAACACTCACCCCGTAAGCCCCGAAGGTTAACCCGACGATGGGCGCCAGCGACCCCGTCAGTGTCGCCGGGGTGCCGTTAGCGACGGCACCGTGCCGCAGCCCGAACTCCCGCACTTCCTGAACGGCAGCCGCCACAACTTGCGGGTTAGGGTTGAGACCGATTTGGTCGCGGATATCCTTCAAGTCATCGGCGAGGTCGCGGAGGTCTTGGACGCGGAAGTTTTGGGCGCGGGCAGCGACTTCAATCGGCACGGTGAACCGCCGCACATTCACCAACGCCGCAGGGTTCCACGCAACGGCAGTGGCATCGTCCGTCGCCAACAGGTAAGCGCCTCCCATTCCCAACGCCCGAGCGCCGGGGCGCTGAAACGAACGGTCTAACGCCTTTGGTCCGATCTGCTGCCCAAACCCCATCGTTGCCCACGCAACAACCAGCACGCTGCACCCAACCCAACGCCACATGCTCTATCACTCCCGTGCACAAGTCTGATGCTTTTTGATTTTGCCGGGCTTTCAGCAAGTGTCAAGGGCGACCAAACGCTTGTAAAAGGCGGGACGACGGTCGTTGATACGATCTACTTCGTAGCGCCCTGGCACATGCACAAGGCGTTTGCGGCGCGCTTCGGTCAGGTCCAATTCCGCCAGCAGCAAAGTTTCCGTCGGCGCATGCTCGCATGCCAACCATGCTCCCGATGGTGCGGCGATTTGGCTCATGCCGATGAAGGTGAACCCACCTTCCACGCCGACCCGATTGGCGGCGATAAAGTAGATGCGGTTTTCCAGCGCCCGTGTGCGCGGGACGAGTTCGGCGACGGGGCGGGCACCTTCCGCCCAGTTGGTCGGCAAACACACGATTTCCACACCGTCCAACGCTAACACCCGCGCCGCTTCAGGAAATGCCGCGTCGTAGCAAATCAGCAACCCGATGCGCCCGACAGGCGTTGCGTGTCCCGCAAAAGGGCGGTCGCCCCCATCGGCAAAACGGTCTACTCCCATACAAGGCAGATGCACCTTGCGATAGATAGCGTGCAACCCGTCGGGGCTGATGAGCAACGCGGCGTTGAAGAGGCGTTCACCGTCGCGTTCCAGTGTCCCGACGATCAGCCACAAATTGCGTGCGGCACACAATTGCGTTAGCCGTCGCACAGAGCGCCCGTCTTGCGGTTCAGCGACTGCCATCGCTTCTGCGCGACTTTCAAAGCAGTAACCCGTCAGGGCGCATTCGGGAAAGACGACCAGTTGCGCCCCTTGCCGAGCCGCTTCGTCTGCCATCGCTTCCACCTTTGCCAAGTTCTCAGCGACGGCACCCAGTTGTGGGTCCATTTGCGCCACGGCGACGAACACTTTGTCCGCCATCATCCCTTCACCCTGCCAAAATGTAGCGCGGGCTTAAAAACCGTAACTGACGGGGTGACCGTGATGCCAGAGCAATTCGTGCAGTTTGAGGTGCAAGGGCAACGCATCTACGGAATGTTGCATTTGCCCGATGTGGCGGCGAAAAACAGCGGGACGAAGGTGCCCGCTGTGGCGATGTGTCATGGCTTCACCGGCAACCGCATTGAAGCCCATCGGTTGTTCGTCAAAGCGGCGAGGTATTTCGCCGCCAACGGCTTTGCTGTCCTGCGGTTTGACTTTCGCGGATCGGGCGAAAGCGAGGGCGATTTTGAGCAGGTGACGGTCAGCGACGAAATTGCGGACGCACTGGCGGCGCTGGCGTTTGTGCGTCGTCAATCTGTCGTGGATGAAAACCGCATCGGGCTGATCGGCTTGAGTTTGGGCGGTTGCGTCGCGGCGTGTGCCGCCGCGCGCGACCGACGGGTGAAAGCGTTGGTGCTGTGGGCAGCCGTCGCCGATTTGCGGGAAGTGTTCACGACCCGCTGGGGCGACACCATCAAGGCACAAATGCAAGCCCAAGGCTTTTGGGATATGGGCGGTTGGAAAATCAGCAAAGCCTTCTACGAAGACGCCTTGCGCATTGACCCGCTACGGGAAATCGCCAGTTACGACGGCGCAGCGTTGGTCGTGCACGGGACAAACGATGCTGCGGTGCCTGTTGACCACGCCCACCGCTACCACGCCGCCCTGCGTTGCACGAAGCGATTGCACCTCGTCATCGGTGCCGATCACACTTTCGCCCGCACCGATTGGGAGGCGGAAGTGTTTGCCGAAACGCTCAATTGGCTGCAGACACATCTTTGAATTGCTCCTACATCAACACGCCGTTTCGGCAGCTCGGGAGAGCCGCCCTCCGAGGGGGCTTTGTTGATCGTAAGGGCGGGTGTTAATCCGCTCGGCAGCAAATGCAGGTGATAGCGATGCAACAGCCGGCAACGCCCATCCTTTTGCGGGCGCGATGGGTAGTGCCCGTTACGGCGCCGCCCATCCGCGACGGCGCGGTGCTGGTGCACGGGGAGCGCATCGCCGCTGTCGGCAGTGCGCAGGAACTGCTAACCCGAGCGCCGCCACAAGTGCAACGGATGGAGTTTGCTGACGGCATCGTCGTCGCGGGCTTGGTCAATCCCCACACCCACCTTGAGAACACGCATTTTGCGGACGCCATCAACTGCCAGCAACCCTTTGATGCGTGGATTGCCCAAATGCGCATGCTTGTGAGCGCACAAAGTTTTGACGAGGCGGTGGCAGCGGCACGCGACGGGGCGAACAAGTTGCTCCGTTACGGTGTCACTTGCGTCGGCGATTCCTCTTTTCACGGGGCAACGCTGATAGCCCTGAAGGAAGTCGGGTTGCGAGGCATCGTGTTCAAGGAGTTCATTTGTCCGACGGACGATATACTGGACGACCGCTGGACAGCGTTTGCCGCATGGCTCGACAATGCGCCGACCGACGAACGGGTGCAAGTTGGCATCATGGTCCATGCGCCTTACACCGTCACGCCGTCTGCTTATCGGCGCGCCCTTACGCTGGCGATGAAACGCCGTCTTCCGTTCAGCACCCATGTCGCTGAAGCCCCTGCCGAACGCGCGCTGATTGAGCGACGAACGGGCAAATGGGCACAACTGCCGATTGCGATGGCGCTGCGCGATGTGCCCATCGGTTTGTCACCCATTCGCTACTTGAATTGGCTGGGGGTGTTTCGTCACGATAGGTTGCTGCTCGTTCATTGCGTTCAGGTCGACGATGCCGATATCGCGTTGCTGGCGGTGCGTCCCGTTTGGGTCGTGCATTGCCCACGCTCCAACGCCAATTTGCAAGTCGGGACGATGCCGTTACAAAAAATGCTGGCGGCAGGCGTGAAAGTGTGTTTGGCGACGGACGGGTTAGCGAGCGCCGAAAGTTTGAACCCGTTAGACGAAGTGCGTTTTGCCCGCCGGCAAGCGCACCGCGACGCTTCCTTCTCCCCTCCCCTCTCTGCCGACCGTTGGCTGCGCATGGTGACACTGGACGCAGCGGCGGCGTTGGGTTTGGACAACGCCATCGGTGCGCTGAAAGTGGGCAAGCAAGCGGACATCGCTGTATTCCCCTCCGGCGACACGCGTGACCCATTGGAAACCCTTTTGGGTGAAGCGACAGAGGCGATAGCGACGATGGTCGCTGGGCGTTTTGTGTGGCTTGCTAAGTGACATTGTGTTCAGCGGTGCCCTCCTGAAGCCGCTGCCTCGCGTTCCAACCACTGGCGAATGAGGGTATTGCGCTCTTCCTCATTGAGTTCGGGCGTGTCGTAAAGCCCTGCGGCGCGCCGTTGGCGGAAGGCTTCCGCAAGGATGATAGCGGTCGCTGTGGCGACATTCAGGCTGTTGACGAACCCGACCTGCGGGATCACGATGCGCTCGTCGGCGAGGTGCCGAGCCGTCTCTGAAACGCCGTGCCCTTCGTTGCCCACGATGATAGCGACCCGTTGGGTGTAGTCCACCTGCGTGAACTCTTTGGCGGTCGGGTCCACATGGGTGGCGTAGATGCGGAATCCCATCGCTTTCAACTCACAGATGCACTCGTCAATTGTCGGGTGCTGAATGACGGTCAGCCACTGGTGGCTGCCGGCCGAGGTGCGCCTGTCCAAAACGATGGGATGGATGCCACGATAGATGACATGCAGGAACTGGATACCGAAAGCGTCGCACAGCCGACAGATGGCAGAAATGTTACGGGGGTTCTCCAAATCTTCTAGGACAACCCGCAAGCCAAACTGGCGTTTGCGGGCGACCTCTTCCATGCGCGCCAGTCGTTCAGGGGTGACAGGTGCCGTTAGCGTTTCAGGGAGGCGCGGCTCACTCACTGCCCGCCATCACCCCACCTTGCAAAACACGCCCGCAGCGTCTCAGCGGCTTGGCGGGCGGTGTCCGAAGCGCTTGGGTCGCCCAGCAGCGCTTTGGCGAACTCAGCACCGTCCACCCATGTCGTGCCCATGTGCCCCAGCCATCTTTCGGTTGCCGTTCGGCGAGCGTAGTCAAGAAACGCCAGCGCCGCTTGCTTGTCCTTCCAACTGGCGGACACAACGCGAAACCCCTTTTGCTGAAAGTAAAGGACGGACGGATACGCCTGCCGCAGCCCATAGTGCCAGTCGCAAATGATGATGTCCTGCGGGATTTTGTCAATCGCGGGGGCAGTGCCGTTTTGACTCGCTTCCCATTTGCCATAGCCCGTCACGGCGTCATCCAACAGCCTATCGCCCCACATCAGCATCTCAACGCCGCGTCGCCCGACAAGGTGGGCGTGGTAGTCGTTGACAGCCTTAGCAAACAGTTCGGCGGGATCTTTGCCCCGACAGCGGGGGCATTGGTCACTGGCGATGAGAAAGACCTCGTCCATGCCGACATGGAAGGCATCGGCTTCAAAAGCGTCCAATAACTCGTCCATCAGGGCGAAAACGACCTCGTTGACCTGCGGATGCAGCGGGCACCAACTGCGACAATAGATGCCGGGGTTGTCCAGCGGGATCTGAGGCGTTTCGTCAAACTCGCGGTATTTGGTGAGCAAAGGAAAAGTCGTTTGGCGCCACGATTGGTGCCCTAAGCAGTTGAACTCTGGGATGAGGCGGATGCCAAGGCGGCGACAGAGTTCAGCGAGCGAACGGGCATCTTGGACACTCAGCGCCGGCTCCATGCGGAGTTCGGGATGGGAGCGGTAAGCGAATTTGTAGTTCACCTCAAACACCAACACATTGACGCCCCAAGGGGCAAGGTGCGTTTCTATCGCCCTTTTAAGCAGGGGCAGCCCGTCGGGATTGGGCGCTATGAGGTGGACTGCTCGCCACCCTTTTCTTTGCCCTTCCCGTTTTTCCGTTGTCGGTTGCGCTTCAACTTCGGCGACCAAAGTCCCTACCAACGAACTTGCCAACATCGCCATCACCTTCCTGCGTTGCAAAGGGGCTGCCATCACTTGTTCGCCTCCTGCGGCGCCCGTAGCGGGCTCGCCTTTAAGGCGAAAAAACCTGTTTTGTTGCATTCTCCTTTCGGCAGTGCCTCGGAGGGTGCATCTCCTGACGCACCGTTTTTTGGCGGCTCGGGAGAGCCGCCCTCCGAGCAAACCTTCCGCATGCTTTCGGAGGGTGCATCTCCTGACGCACCGTTTTTTGGCGGCTCGGGAGAGCCGCCCTCCGAGCAAACCTTCCGCATGCTTTCGGAGGGTGCATCTCCTGACGCACCGTTTTTTGGCGGCTCGGGAGAGCCGCCCTCCGAGCAAACCTTCCGCATGCTTTCGGAGGGTGCATCTCCTGACGCACCGTTTTTTGGCGGCTCGGGAGAGCCGCCCTCCGAACAAACCCTCCGCGTGTTTTCGGAGGGTGCGTCTCCCGACGCACCGTTTTTGGCGGCTCAGGAGAGCCGCCCTCCGAACAAACCCTCCGCATGCTTTTGGAGGGTGCGTCTCCTGACGCACCGTGCGTTTTTTGGCGGCTCAGGAGAGCCGCCCTCCGAACAAACCCTCCGCGTGTTTTCGGAGGGTGCGTCTCCTGACGCACCGTTTTTTGGCGGCTCAGGAGAGCCGCCCTCCGAACAACCCCCCGAATAAACCCCGTTGTTCAACGCGGCAAAAACCTATTCACCGCCCATCTTTTTCGCCCAGTCCTCGAGGGTGCGCCCTTCACTGATATGCGTGATGCCTGCTTTGCGGGCGGTGGCGAGAAACTTGCGCAGCAAATCGGCACGGGTGTCCCCCGTCACACGGTTCGTCGCCAGTTTGACATACCACACGGGTAAGCGGGCGACTCGGATGCGGAAGCGTATTGCTTCGCTCTCCGCAAGTCGCTCCGCTTCATCAAACAGCCGTTCCGCGCCGTCCAGAAACTCGTCGTTCAAATACGAAACAGTCGGCGGGTCATAAATGTGGGCGTGATAGCCTTTCTCGCGCACTTGTCGGTGCAGCAACTCCATATAGGCTCGCATAGCCCCCGCTGCCTTGCCGTAGTAGCCGTGCAGGAAATCGTTGATGTGGCGCTGAACATCGGTGTCTGGGTTCCACAGCAATTTCGCCAGCACATAAGCCCGCAGCGGGGCCATCTCTCCGTTGCCGCCCGTTGAATAGTTGCCCTGCTCAAATAACCCTTTGACACCGTGCCGAACGAAAAATTGCACATTCGCTTGCAGGACATCAAAGTTGGGGAACGGTTGGAGGTAATGGGCGAAGTTGGTCGTGTAATCCCACACATACAGCAGCGGTGCGACAGGTTGCCACGCCTTGATGTCCTCACGGAAGCGCCGATTTTCCTCGGACGGGCAAGTCTCCAGCGGATGCGCAAAACAGCACTCAATAGAGCACAAGCGGATGATGACATTGCGGTGTGGGCGCAAAGTTTTCGGCGGTTTGCGGCTGTATTGATACGCCAGCGTCTCAAGGCGGATGTGCGAAAACTCCGACTCAATGGCTTGGGCGATCGTGTTGACGAATTTGATGATGGACGCCGACGGGCTCCCTTCGGCATCGTCCAACGCCTTGCACGCAGGGCACTGGCACCAATTGCCCGTGTCGTTCTGCGAGATGTCAATGACGGTCGCATCGGGGTGTTCGCGAATCCACTGCTTAACCCGTTCAATCGCCATCTCCACCAAATCGGTGTTAGACAGGCAGCGTTGGACATAACCGCTGACGCGCTTGCCACCGATCATCGGCCAGAACTCAGGGCGCCTTTCGCAAACTTCACGGGGAATGAGCGCGTCAAAACTGTGGACGAACGGATAAAAGACAACGGCGCGACCGCCGTGCTTTTCGGTCAACCGATAGTGGTGACCGTTGAGCCGATGGCGCGCCGCAAAATCGGCGTCGCGCAACATCTCCGTCCAAAACACTTCCCGATACTCCAACGCGGGCACTTGCAGGTCGTTCAGCGCAGGCAACTCCACCCGCTGCATCTGCGGGACAAATTCCACTTCGGGTGTGAACCAGCGGACGCCGAGTTTCTCCTCCAGCAGCGCATAAACGCCGTAAAGCGTCCCGCGCGGTCTGCCGCCGGCGATGATGAGGTGTTGGCGATGGGTGCGGAGCACGAAGCCGTCCGTGCCCAACTGGGCGAAATCTACCCGCAACCGCAAGCGGCGCAAGTGGGCGTTATCGCCCAGCAAAATCTCGTGGTCGGTCATCGGTTCGCTATCCGTTACGACGGGCAGTTTAACGCCGCTGATTCGCTCCAAGTAGCGTTGCAACTCTTCGGCGGCGTAGCGTTCCGATGGGAGAGCGTTTGTGGGGATGACGATGCGGTAGGGGCTTTTGCCCTTCTCCGTCAGGACCACTTGTGCCATCGCGACCCCTCCTACCGTTGGCATCAACACCGTTAAAGCGATCACACCCGCACACCGCAGCGACATTTGGGTCCACCCCCTTTAGGGACGGTAGCGACCCTCCCCCAATTGTGCGGCATTGCCAGCGTGTTCGCCAACTGCACCGAAGCACAATAAGGCAGGGTTACCATCGCGAGAGAACACGGTTATAATTGCACTTGCTGTCTCGTGGGGGCGTAGCTCAGAGGGAGAGCGCTGGAATCGCACTCCAGAGGTCGCGGGTTCAAATCCCGCCGCCTCCACTGATCAAGATAGCGGTTATGCGTTTCCCCTGCCACCGTGCCCCTTTTGTGCCCTTTGCAGGGCGAGTTACACCGTTAGACCGCCTTCACGACTTTGCCCTTTTTCAGGCAAGATGTGCAGATACGCATGCGCCGAACGCTGCCATTCACGCGCACGCGCACTTTTTGGACATTTGCTCGCAGCCACACTTTTGTGTGCTTATTGGAGTGGCTCACTCGGTAACTGTTCATCCCGCTTTTGCCGCAGATTTCACAACGCCACATATCGGTGACCTCCTCGGAGAGGGTTATGTCCGCCGGTAGGTAGCAAGTCTGCGACGCATTCATTTTAGCGCGCAAGGAGCGTCTTTGCAGTAAAATAGATGACGGCGTTTGTGCTTGATCTGAGCGTGTGAGGGAGCGCATCCCTCAACGCGCCGATGGCTTTCGGAGGGCGTGCCGGAAGACGCACCGCGACGCGGCGGTGCACCCGCACAGCCCCTCGTGCTGACTGGCGGGCAAAAACCAGTCTCAAACGCCATCGGCGGGTGTCGTTGCAACGCGTGATTTGGTCGGCGTAATGCTGGTCAAGATGAGAGGCGAAAACCATGCGTGTCGGTGACATTGTGCGCCCAAGCCCGAGCGTGCAGGTAACGGACTCTGTAGGAAAAGCCGCTGAGGCGCTTCGTCGGGCAGGGTGCCCTATCGTGCCGGTCGTCGCTGACGGGCAAGTCGTCGGTTTAGTTGACGAAAATCGCATCTTTACCGTCTCGCTCAACTCGCATCAGAACGCCCGCGTGGGTGACCTTATAGAGCCGGTGCCCGCCGTATTGACGGCGTCTATGCCCATCGTTCAAGCGGCGCGGTTGATGCAAAGCCTTGCAGTGCCAGCGTTGCCCGTCGTGGATGACTTAGGGCGTTTGTTAGGGGTTGTCGCGCGCAGCGATATCGCCAGTGCCCTCCTGCACGGTATCCGTCCCCTCCGCATCGGCGGGATGGCGACGCCCTTTGGCGTTTATTTGACGACCGGCAACCACCGAGGGGGTGTCGGGGACTTCGCTCTGGTGACGACAGGGGTCGTCATGGCGGTGTGTTTGACAGGGGCACGGTTGCTCACGCTGGCTGGTTTGTTCCTTGTCGATGCCTTTGCCGGCACGCGCTTGTTCACTGCCTACTTGACAGGCATTGGGACCACGCCCCCTGCGCCTTGGGGTGGGTCGTGGTTGGACATCGTGCCGTGGGTGGAAATTTTGCTCTTCTTTCTCCTGATGCGGTTGTTGCCGTTGACCGGCTATCACGGTGCGGAGCATCAGGTCGTCCACGCGATAGAGCGGGGCGAAGATTTGGTGCCCGAAGCGGTTTCCCGTATGCCTTTAGAGCACCCACGCTGCGGGACAAATTTGGCGGCGTTGGTGCTGTTGTTGACCACCATCGCGGTCAGCCACGCCCCTGCGCCCCTTATGATCGCGCTGGTCATCGCGACATTGCTGTTTTGGCGGCAAGCAGGTATGTTGCTGCAGCGCCTGTTCACGGTTAAGCGCCCCAACCGCAAGCAATTGCTTAACGGCATTAAGGCGGGCGTGGAGTTGCTGGAACGCTTTCAGCATCAACCGCATCGCCCTGTGTCGTTGCCCGTGCAGGTTTGGAATATGGGGTTCTTGCAGGTGCTCGCCGGGGCTTGGTTGGTGCTGGGGCTGCTTAACAATGTCTCGCGGGCGTTGGGGTTCCCCTACTTGCAGGTCTTCTGAGGCGCGGTGAGACCACGAGTTGACGAGCGAGGTGACCCAAATGCATCGCGTGCGGGAACAACTTTTTGCTTTGCTGTCGCAGGCGGTGCACGCGGCAACGGCTCAAGGGGCTTTGCCCCCTATAGGTGAACTGCCTGCCTTTACAGTGGAACCACCTCCTCAAGAGGAGTTTGGCGATTTTGCGACCAACTTGGCGATGGTGCTGGCGCGCCCGATGCGCCGACCGCCTCAAGCCATTGCGACAGCCGTCCTGAAATTTTTGCCGCCCAACGACCTTATCGTGCGGGCGGAAGTCGCCCCACAAGGCTTCATCAACTTCCGCCTGACCGATGCGTGGCTGCACGACGCGGTGCAGACAGCCCTTGAGCAAGACGAGCGCTACGGCACCTTTGACCTCGGGCGCGGCAGAAAGGTGCAGGTGGAGTTCGTCAGCGCCAACCCGACCGGTCCGCTGCAAATCGGCAACGCGCGGGGCGGTGCGTTAGGCGATGCCATCGCTAACTTGCTGACAGCGCTGGGCTACCAAGTGGAACGCGAATACTACATCAACGATGTGACGATGTCGCTGCAGGTGCAGCGGTTCGGCGAATCGTTGGAAGCCCGTTACCTGCAACTTTTGGGCTATGAGGTGGCGTTCCCCGAAGAGGGCTACAAGGGCGAGTATGTCTCTGAGTTGGCGCGGGAGTTGGTCAGCGAATTTGGAGACGCCTTTGTCGCGCTGCCGCCTGAAGAGCGACGGCAAAAGTTTTTCGCTTTAGCCAAAGAGCGCATCGTCGCCCAGCACAAAGCCGTTTTGGAACGGTTCGGCATCCGCTACGACAACTTCGTCAGCGAGCAATGGCTTTACGACAGCGGGCGTGTCGCTCGGACGATTGAGTTGCTCAACGAGAAGGGGTTGACCTACGAAGCCGAAGGGGCGCTATGGATGCGGACGACAGCGTTCGGCGACCAAAAGGACGAAGTGCTCGTGCGGCGGACAGGGGCGCCGACTTACTTTGCATCGGACATCGCCTATCACCTCTACAAACATGAGCGGGGTTACGCGTTTGTCGTGGATGTGTGGGGCGCCGACCACCACGGACATGTCGCTCGCATGCACGCCGCATTGAAGGCATTGGGCCTTGAGCGGGGCGAAGAAGAGTGGCTGAAGATCGTGCTTTACCAACTCGTCCGATTGGTCAAAGGCGGCGAAACGGTGCGGTTGAGCAAGCGGGCGGGTGAAATCGTGTCGCTGGACGATTTGCTGGACTGGATTGGCAAAGACGCCGCCCGCTTTTTCCTGCTACTCCGCAGCGCCGACACGCATCTGGATATTGACTTGGACTTGGCGGTCAAGCAGTCACAGGAAAACCCCGTCTATTATGTGCAGTATGCCCACGCCCGTTGTTGTAGCATTTTCAAGCAGGCACAAGAACGGACGCATCCTGCGTTGACGCGCTATCGCGATGCCGATTTGCGTCTGCTGGCGGATGACGCTGAGCGGCGGTTGATGAAAACCGTCGCGGCGTTTCCCGACATCGTTTACGAGGCAGCGACCAAGTTTTTGCCCCACCTCGTCACGCAATTCACCTTGCAAGTCGCCGACCGTTTCCACGATTTTTATGAGCGCTGCCGTGTTTTGGGCGACGATGCCGCGTTGAGTGCGGCGCGGCTGGCTTTGGTGAAGGCGACGCAAATCGTCCTGCGCAACGCGTTGTCTTTGTTGGGTATCACTGCCCCTGAAGCGATGTGACAGGCAAACGCGGGGCGGTTCGTTGGGGTGCAAAATTGTTGTGTGGAGGCGCCAGGCGGTGGGTCGCGAAGGCAGATGAACTGTTGCCCCCTCGCCGCGTTGAAGGAGAGTGATGGGCGATGAAAGTGCCCGTGCGCTACGGCAGGACGCACCTTGAAGTGGAAGTGCCTGACGAAAATGTGTTAGCGGTGTGCCGTTTACACCCTATCTCGCCCTTGCCTGACCCGCAAGGGGCGATTGAGGACGCCCTTGACCATCCCATCGGGACGCCGCCGATCGGGGAGCTGGCTAAGGGGAAAACGAGCGCGTGCGTTGTCGTCTGCGACAAGACACGCCCTGTGCCTAACCCATTGATTTTGCCGCCGTTGCTCAACCGCCTTGAGCGGGCGGGCATCCCCCCTGATCGCATCACCGTGCTCATCGCGACGGGCACGCACCGCCCCAATGTGGACGACGAGTTGGTGGAAATGCTGGGCGAGTTCGTCGTGGACAACTACCGCGTTGACAATCATATCGCCACCGACGAGAACAGCCACGCCGATTTGGGTTGGACGAGCACGGGCATGCCTATCTTGGTGGACAAGCGCTACCTTGCCGCCGACTTGAAAATCGTCGTCGGGTTGATTGAGCCGCACTTGATGGCGGGCTATTCAGGCGGACGCAAAATCCTCTGCCCTGGCATCATCGCCATGCCTTGCATGCGGGTCTTTCACGGCGCCGAGTTCATGGGGCATCCCAAATCCGTCACGGGCGTTTTGGAGGGCAACCCCGTGCACATCACGGCGATGGAAGTCGCTGACCAAGCGGGCTGCGATTTTGCCGTCCATGTCACGCTGGACGAGCAGCGGCGCATCACGGGCGTTTTTGCAGGCGATGTGCATCAAACCTTTTTTGCTGGTGTGCGGCTGGTAGACCGAGTGGCGAAAGCCCTTATCCCTCAACCCGCTGACATCGTGATTACATCCAGCGCGGGCTACCCGCTGGACACGACCTTCTACCAAGCCATCAAGGGGTTGGTCGGCGTCCTGCCTGTCCTCAAGCGAGGCAGCACGGTCATCTTGGCGGCGTCGCTGCAGGAAGGGCTGGGCTTGCCCCGCTTCCGCGACATCTACACCGAGTTTCGCACTTGGGATGAATTCAAACGGCTCGTCTTTTCCCCCGACTACTTCCGCGAGGACCAATGGATGGTGCAGGAGCAGATGAAGGTGGCGGAAGTCGCCGACATTTGGGTTTACAGCGACGGTGTGCTACCAGAGGAGTTGGAGTTAGCGAAAGTCACACCGCTGGCGTCATTGCAAGAGGGCGTTGAGCGCGCCCTGCGTAAGCACGGCGCGAACGCTCAAGTTGTCATCGTGCCTGACGGACCATATGTGATGCCCGTCGTCGGCAACGGGGCGCCAAGGTGAGTTTGCCTAACGCCTCGCGGTCGTGCCGTCGTGGATATTGTCGCTCACCAAGCGACGCAAGAGGGACTGCCATGCCGCTAAGGTCACTGGCTTGTTGAGGACGGCGCGGATACCGAGGGCGGCTAACTCGTCCTCGCGGAAGGCTTCGCCCCAGCCGGTCATGAGCACAGTGGGAAGGTGCGGAAACCGTTCATGCACCCGCCGCGTTAACTCCAAGCCGTTCATACGCGGCATGCTCAGGTCAGTCACCAACAGGTCAACGGGCTCTTTGGACAAGATCTCCCATGCTTCTATTCCGTCAGTAGCGGTCAGCACTTCTTGTCCCAAGCGGCGCAACTGCAACACGACGGTCTGTAGGACAGGGGCTTGGTCTTCCACCACAAGGATGCGCCAATGCGGGAGAGGCGCCTCAACAGGGTGTTCGGCAGGGTCGGCAGCGACGGCGGTCTCTTGTTGCGATGGCAAAGTCACCGTCACCGTAGTGCCGTGCAGGGGAGCGCTTTTTAAGTAGATGCGCCCGCCATGCACCAACACCGTGGCTAAAGCGGTGCTCAACCCCAAACCACTACCCCTTTCGCCCTTGGTCGTGAAAAACGCCTCAAAAGCGCGTCGTTGCACCTCTTCGGTCATACCGATGCCGTCATCGGTGATGCGGACGACAGCGAGGTTGCCTTCCCGAGCGGTGGCAATCGTGATGGTGCCCTCACGCCTGCCCGTGACTTTTGCCCGCTCTAAGATGGCGTCAACGGCGTTGAGCAATATGTTGATGAACGCTTGCCGCAGCTCCGCCGCGTCGCCCCGCACAGATAACCCCTCGGCAAAGTGGGTCTCCACAAGGATACGAACGCCCTCCATCAGTGCCTCGTCGTGCCAACGGGGGCGTGTGAGGGCGATAGCGTCTTGCACCAATTCGTTGAGGTTCAGCGGAAGATGAGCAGAGGCAGCGGTCGCGCGGTAGAAGGACTGCAGCCGACGCGCGATGCCGATGGCGTGTTCGGTCGCATGGAGTATCGTTTCGGCGAGGTCGCGGATTTCGGGGTCGGTATGTTGCCGCAGCAATTCGGCGCTGCCCAATAGCGGAGCCAGGGCGTTGTTGAGGTCGTGGGCGATGCCGCTGGCGAGTTCGCCTAAAGTCCGCAGGCGTTCTACGCGCAGGGCTTCTTGCTGACGGCGGCGCTCTTCGGTCACATCGCGCAGCACCCACAGTTGCCCCATCAGCGTTCCATCCGGCAACCACACGGGGACACAATAGCGTTCCACGATGCGTTCGGGATCCGTGAGGAACAGCGCGTCCGTGTGAGGTTGGGTGAAATCGTTGAGGGTGGCATCCAAGGCGGCTTGCAACGCAGTGGGGTCGGCAGCGCGACGGAGCAACGCGGTGCGCAGGACATCCACTGGCTGATTGCGCAACTGTGCCGCTGGCATGCCGACCAACTCGCCGAAGCGCTCGTTGACATCGTCCAACCGCCCATCGGTCAGCACCAGCGCGATGCCTTCTTGCACGCTCTCAAAGATGGCTGACAGTTGTTGCGTTAACTCGGTTTGGCGCTGCAGCAGTTGGGCGCGTTCCATCACGGTGCCCAGTTGAGCCGCAAGCGTTTGCAGGAACGCTAAATGGGCATCGGTGAAGGCGCCCAGCCGGCGCGACTCCAAGTTGATGACGCCGACGACCTTTTGTCCGACCCGAATGGGCACGCACAGTTCCGAGAGCGTCTCAGGGCGCCCGGCAAAATAGTGCGGGTTCGTCCGCACATCCCGCTCCAATACAGGTTCGCCTGTCCGAACGACATACCCCATGATGCCGACCGTTACCGGCACCCGCACGCCCAACGGAAAACCTGGTGGCGGGGCAGGGTAAGTTGCCACGAACTCCAAATGTTGCCCGTCTTCCGTCAACAGCGAGACGCTGGCGGTGTCACACGGCAGCACTTGAGGCAACTGTTCCACCAGCTTATGAGCGATATGCCGCCAATCCGCACCAGCGGTCACATGGATGATGAGGTCGTTCAAGATCTGCGTTTCCTTCAATTGCTGCTCCATGCGTTCCCGTAGCCACACATTCTCCAGCGCCAACCCAGCCAAGTTGGCGAGGGTCACGAGCGTTTGCACCAGTTCATCTTGCGGTGATATCAAGCGTTGGCTTTCACGAAAGTCCACGGCGATAGCGCCGATGACGCGCGTATATCCCTGCATGGGGACGACTGCGTTGCCGAACTTAATGGCTTTGTCCCCCAACTGTCGCTTCCACTCCTGCTGCTCCGCGCCCCAGGTGTCATTGATCGGGTCGTTGGTGACAAACAGCGAGAGCCGTCCCAGCAAGATGTCACCCATGACGGTCGCGCCCGGTTGGATGGGTTGGGGCAGCCAATGCGGAACAAACCACATCAACCCTTCAGGTGTTTCTGCCGCTTGGCGCACAACGCCGTCAGGGAACCGAACGAAGATGGCAACTTGTGGTGGAATGCCCAGCGCTTTCAGGCTGCGGTTAATGACCCGAACGATGTCGTCCACTGTGTGGGCTGCCAGCAAGTCAACGCTTGCTTGTAGCAACCGGCGCACATTTTCGTTGTGCTCGCGTTCAGCGGCTTCGCTCAACAGCGCGTGCAGCGCTAAAGCGACCTGTTCTGCAATTTCGTTGAGGAACGCGATGTGCTCGTCCGTGAACCGGTTGGGTGTGCGGCTGGAGAAATTCAGCGTCGCTTTAAAGTGCTCACGCATCGGCAACGGATAGACCAATGCCGAACGAAAGCCTCGCTCACGCAGCCATGCTTCTGCCGGAAACTCGGCAGGGTCCAAGTGCGGGCGCAGCAGCGGTTGCCCCGTGCGCATCACTTGCTTGGCAGCGCCGAACGGCGCCATGGGCGAAACTTCACGGGCGTCCCATGTCGCTGTATCGTGCCAAACGACGAACAGCCACTCACGGTTGGTGGTTTCGTCGTAAATGCTGAGGCTGAGCCGGTCAAAGGGCACAAAGGGACGCAGCGCTTTTGCGAAACCTTGCAGGACTTGCGGCATCGGCATATCGGAGAGCAGCAGCGTGTCCAAACGGCGCAACAACTCCAGCCGCTCCCGCATCGTGCGTTCTTGCGATAACGCTTGCTCCAACTCCCACCGTTCCGACAGCCGCTGCAAAGCGGACGCCACCAGCAGCATCAGTGGGCGCAGCCGGTCGGCGTGTTCCAGCGCGTAGGCGCTCGGCGAGCGGCTGTGGAACACCAGCACCGCCACGATGCGCCCGTCCACTTCCACGGGGACAGCGAGGCGGGAACGGAAACCTGCTCGCAGGGCGAGTTCAAACTGCGTCGTTTGGTAGTTCGCTTCGGTCTCCACCAGCGGGGCGCGGTGCTGGACGACCCAACCGGTTGCCGTCCCTTCCAACGGGATGCGTTCGCCGGTGCGGGTCAGCCCTTCAATTTCACCTTCGGCGACGAGGACCTCCGCCAAGCCTGTTGTCGGATCCACCAGCGTAAAGGTCAGCCGGTCAAAAGGCACAATCACCTTGAGGTGTTCGGCGAGGGCGTAACCGATGTCGCGCCAATTGCGCGCCCGCAAAAGG